>JAODNF010000014.1 GCA_025464915.1 Frankiales bacterium
AGTCGGCGCACTGCTCATCCTGCTCTTCGTCTTCGGGACGCTGCCGGCCGTGCTGGCGCCCCTCGCCGTCGCGATCGCCGCGATCCTCAACACCTTCTCCTTGGTGTGGGCCCTCAGCTACGCGACCAGTGTGTCGATCATCGTGCAGTTCCTCATCGGCCTCGTCGGGCTGGGCCTCGCGATCGACTACGCGCTCGTCGTCATCTTCCGGTTCCGCGACGAGCTGCGCGAGGGCAACGACGTGGAGAGCGCGCTGGTCGAGACGCTCACCCACGCCGGACGGTCCGTGCTCGTGTCCGGTTCAACCGTGGCCATCGGGCTGCTCGCCCTGGTCGCCATCCCGCTGCCCCTCATCCGGTCGGTCGGCATCGGCGGCATCCTCATCCCGGCCGTCTCCGTGCTCGCCTCGCTCACGCTGCTCCCCGCACTGTTGGCCGTCCTCGGTCACCGCATCAACAAGGTGCGCGTGATGCCGAAGCGGCTGCTGGACCGAGGTCACGCGGAGGACGGCGCGTGGGGCCGATGGGCGCGGTTCGTGCTGCGCCGTCCCCGGGCGGTCGCCGCGGTCGGCATCCTCGCGGTGGTCACCCTGGCGGGGATCGGCACCCAGCTCAACGCCAGCGAGACCCAGCTGCGGTACTTCCCCGGAAGTGGCACGGCCATCGAGGGACGGCAGATGCTCGCCGACGCCCACATCTCGCCCGGCGTGATGAAGCCGCTGAACGTGCTCGTCGAGAACGGCGGCGACCCGCAGCTGATCGCCGCCCGGATGCGCACCGTGCGCGGGGTCGTCGGTGCCGAGGCGCCGCCCACCTGGCGGTCGGGTGGCACGTCGCTGGTCGAGGCCTTCCCGGCCACGGACGGCGCCGCGCCTGGCATCCAGGGCGTCGTCGACCGCTCGAACGCGGCGCTCGAGGGAACCGACGGCACGCTCACCGGGGTCACTGCGGTCGGCCGCGACTTCCTGCACGCGCTGTTCGGCACCTTTCCGTACGTCGTGCTGGTCGTGCTCCTGCTCACCCTCGTGCTGCTGACCCGCGCGTTCCGCTCGATCGTCCTGGCGCTCAAGGCGGTGGTGCTCAACCTGTTCTCGCTCGCTGCCGCCTTCGGCATCGTGGTGTTCGTCTTCCAGGAGGGCCACGGCTCGAGGCTCTGGGACGTCGGCGCCACCGGCGCCATCACCGCCTACGTCCCGCTGATGGTCTTCGCGTTCCTGTTCGGCCTGAGCATGGACTACGAGGTGTTCATGCTCGCCCGGATGCGGGAGGCCTACGACGAGACCGGTTCGACCGACCGGGCCATCGAACTGGGGCTGGCCCGCACCGGCAAGCTCGTCACCAGCGGTGCGCTGATCTTGATGTTCGCGTTCCTTGTCCTGTCGTCCGGTCCCGGGTTCGAGATCAAGTCGCTCGCCGTCGGGATCGCCGCCGGGATCATCTTCGACGCCACCGTCATCCGCGCCCTGCTCGTGCCGGCGCTCATGAAGCTGTTCGGCCGGGCCAACTGGTACCTGCCCGAGTGGTGCCGGGTCGCACTACGGCTGCCCTCCGCACCCGAGGTCATCGACCTCACCACCCCGTCCCTTCCCCTTGTAGGAGTCCAGCAGTGACCACAGCCATGACCACACCCACCGCACCCGTGCAGTTCTCAGTGGACTACCCCGACCGACCCCTCAACCGCACGACCTCCGCCCTGCGCCTGCTCGCGGCCGTCCCCATCCTGGCGGTGCTCGTCGCCGTCTCCGGCAGCAGCGTCGTCTGGTCACGAGGCGGCCAGGACGCCATCGTCGGTGCCGGCGGGCTGCTATTCCTCGGCCCACTGCTCATGATCGTGTTTCGCGGCAAGTACCCGCGCTGGTGGTTCGACTGGAACCTGGAGCTGCAGCGGTTCACCAGCCGGGTCGTCGCCTACCTCGCGCTCATGGACGACCGCTACCCCTCTACCGATGAGCAGCAGGCTGTTCACCTGGACTACGCCTACCCGGATGCCGGGCGCGACCTGAAGCGGTGGATGCCGCTCGTGAAGTGGCTGCTCGTCCTCCCGCACGTCGTCGTCCTGTTCTTCCTCTGGGTCGCCACCGGCTTCGCTGTCGTCGGCGCCTGGTTCGCGATCGTGCTCACCGGCCGCTACCCCCGCCGGCTGTTCGACTTCGTCGAGGGCGTCATGCGCTGGGACCAGCGGGTCATCGCGTACGCGGTCGTCCTGACCACCGACCAGTACCCGCCCTTCAGCCTCGCCGCGCATCCGGGCGAGCGGTAGTGGCGACGCCGGTCGTCAAGAACGCGGCCTCGGAGGGCAGCGGCGAGGCAGCCGTGTCCGGCACGCCGCTGCGCATCCTGCGTTCCGAGGGCCTCGTGCTGCTCGCCGTCGCGCTGGCCGCGTTCTTCAGCGCACTGGACGAGCCGTTCTGGCTCCTGCCACTGCTGCTGTTCGTCCCTGACCTGCTGATGGTCGGCTACGCACACTCCTCACGAGCGGGTGCCGCCCTGTACAACCTCGCGCACTCCTACCCCGCCCCAGCACTGCTCGGCACGTTCGCCGTCGCCTCGTCGAGCCACCTGTGGGAGGCCGTCGCCCTCGTGTGGTTCGCGCACATCGGGATGGACCGCGCTCTCGGGTACGGCCTGAAGTACGACGACAGCTTCGCGCACACCCACCTCGGAACGATCGGCTCGTAGTCGTCCGCTGCGGGACCTTCCAGATCGGAGCAACGTGTACCTCGACCCGACAGACGCCGGCGTTCGCAGCCTGCTCGACCGCGACAGCAACGAGCGGTGGGACGTTGTCATGCTGGTCCAGCAGGAATCGGTCCAGGACTCTCTGAGCTTCGCCGGCAACCCGGGTTACCTCGCAGGCACCGGACACCGGGCCGCGGCGGTCGAGGACTCCCGCCTGCTTCCGATGAGCCTGCTCGGCCTGCCCTCGTTGTGAGGAGTGGGCGGCAGATCTGAACTGCGCTCTCCTGCCACCGACTGCGAGAAGGGCCATCGCCAAACGGGCCATGGACACCGGGCCGCTCCGGTGGTCACCTCGAAGGACCAGCCATCAAAGCCTCAAGGAGAACCATGAGCACCAGCCCGTATGCCATCGTCCACTTCTTCCCAGGGGGGACCCGCGAGCAGTACGAAGCGTCCATCGCTGCCGTGCACCCAGGCCCTGAACAGCTTCCCGCCGGTCAGATCTACCACGCCGCCGGCCCGTCGGAGGGCGGCTTCACCATCACCGCCATCCACGACTCACAGGCGAGCTGGGAGAAGTTCCGCGACGACACCCTCCTGCCCACGATGCAGGCAGGCATCCCGGGCGGCTTCACCTCGGAGCCTGTGACGACCGGCTTTCCTGTCGTGAACCTTGTGACCGCGCAGGGCCGCCAGATCGTGCTGACCTGACCCAGCGTCACCGCACATAGCGACAGCTCGGCACGCGAAGACGGTTCGCTTCCTGAACGTGGTGGTGCGCCTGCCGGGTCTGATCTCGCTCCTCACCGAGCCGCGCGCGGAAGGCTAGGGAGCCCGAGATCGCGCCACCGCGGCGACGAGATCAGACGTCGTCGAGCACCATGGGCCCGTTCCACGGCTCCGGTGGCGCCTCAGCGACCTGGGCGACGAAGCACCGCAAGTACCAGGCAGCGAACTCGACCAGGACCGGCGGCCGCTCCAGGGTGAGGAGCTGCTCTGCACGGCAGAACTCGTCCGCTTCCGCCATCAACGCATCCAGTGCCTGGGCGGCTCGTGCGGCGGAAGCTGGGACGGTGTAGCTGAGATCGAGGGTGGACTCGCCGCGGTCGAGTGCGGCGTCCACCTCCACGTCGGGCCGGTCGGACGCGCCGGCGTAGCGGTCGCCGAGAACCCCTACGAGCTCGATGAGCCGAGCGGGTGCGGCATGGGTGGGCACCGTGCCCGACAGCGCCATCAGTCGGAACTCCCGCATCAGTTCGTCGTGGTGCTCGCGGGAGGCGGCGAGGAGCTGCAGCGGGACGTTGAGCAGCTGCACCTCGACGAGCCGGTCGTCCGCGTCGGGCGCGTTCGCGTACCTGCCGAGCGGGCTTGCCGCCGGCTGCGCTGGGCTCGTCACAGCTGGGCCTCGGCGAGCCAGTCGGTGCCGGTGTACGCCGCCCACGGATCAGCGGCGGTCGTGACGGTGAACCAGACGACCTTGCCCGTGGCCTGCGGCTCCCAGCCCCAGGTGTCCGCGAGCTCCGCGAGCAGCGCCAGGCCCCGTCCGGTCGTCGCCCGGGGGCTATGACGGCGGCGGACTGGGCCGGCCGGCGAGGCGTCCTGGATTTCGACGCGAAGGCCGCCGGGAACGGACTGCAGCGTGAGCCGGGCAACATCGGACGTGTGCAGGACGGCGTTGGTCACCAGCTCGCTGGTGAGCAGCGTGGCGGTCTCGGTGAGCTGTTCGAGGTCGTGATCTCTCAGCCAGCTGCGGACGTGGCGGCGGGCATGACCGGCAGCGGACGCGTCCGCAGGCAGGTCGACGTCGCCGGCAATCATCAGGCACCCCTCCCCGCGCGATGATCCTGCAGTCTGGCAGCAAGTGATACGCCGTGCACGCAGCGCTGTCGTCTGAATGTGGTCTCGACGGTCGTACATGTCGGTGTTCGTCCCGTCTCGTGCCTCGGATGGGTCGCTGCGAGTCCGAGTGCCACCCGGGTGAAGGAGGTGCCATCGCCTCGCACTCGTAGTGGACAGCCTGGACGGTCGCGCTGCTCGTGGCGCCGGAGAAGCCTGTTCTGACGCCGGCGAGCACGTGTTCGTCGGCCTTCAGGGTCTCCAGGCCTTGGCGAGGTCGATCCGCTTGGTGACGGCGTGGCGTTGGGGCTCATGAGGGTGGTCGGCGGCTGCGTCGACGCGGTCGAGCAGCCGGTGCAACTCCGCGTTGACCTGGACCGGTCGGGTCTGGTTCAGCACGTGCCCGGCTCCGGGGATCATGACGAGCGTTGCACCCGCGCCGAGGTCTCTCGCCATCTCGACGCTGTGCTCCGGGCGCGTGAGGCGGTCCTCGGTGCCGGTCATGACGAGCACCGGCACGTTCTTCAGGGCGGGCAGCCCGTGCCGGGTGTCGTTGCGCAGCAGCGAGCCCTGCAAGGACGTCAGGGTCCTCAGGGACGGCTCTTCGAGCAGCTGGTGCGTCATGGCCAGGGTCGCGGGGTCGATGTCGCCGGTCCCGAAGCAGACCTTCCGGGTCGACCAGCGCATCACGTGGGTGCGCCGTGGGCGGATCTGCTCGAGGGCTGGTGCGGCCAGGCGCAGGGCCAGCAGGGCCGGCCCGAGCAGGCCCTTCCGGCTGATCCATCGGAAGGCGTTCTCCCACGAGTGGCTGCTGATGAAGTGGCCGGCTCCGGTCGCGAGGAGCGCGACGCCACGGACCCGTTCGTCGAACAGGTCCCTGTGGTGGATGGCGAGGGTCAGGACGGTCATGCCGCCCATGGAGTGCCCGATGAGCACGACCGGCCCGTCGGGTACGAGTTGCGAGATGACCTGGGCGAGGTCGTCCGCGAGGTCTTCGACCTTCAAGGGCCCTGCGTTGTGGTCGGATCGGCCGTGGCTGCGGTGGTCGTAGCGGACGGTCCTGACTCGATGGCCCAGGCTGTTCCACTGCATGTCGAACTCGATGGTCCGCGCTAGGAAGCCGTGGACCATCACGACGGTCACCGGCGCGTCCTCAACGCCGCCGACCTGCGCGTGGAGCACAGTGCCGTCCCGCATCGTGACGGTGGTGCTGCCGGCTGGGGCTTCGGGCAGCGGCTCGGGGCGAGTCCGGCGGGCCCAGCGAACGAGGTTCAGGAGCCACAGGCCGCCCACAGCTGCAGCGGCGCCTCGGTTCGCAGCGGGTCGCGCTCGGAGGTTCCGCTGGGGCGTCACGGTGCGCCCGGCGTGGAGGTTGGCGCCGGGAAGATCGGGACGCCGGGGATCTTGCGGTTGATCTCCTGGGTCTGGGCGAGGGTGAGGCGGGCGACGTCGAGCAGCTGCTGCTGAATCCGCCGGGATGCCTGCAGCTCGCGGAGCGTCGACACCGCGATGGCGAGCGCGCGCTGACCCGTCGCCAGGGTCTGCTGCGCGACTGCCAGCGCTGTGCGGGCGAGGTCCACGCCTGCCTGGACCCCCTTCACGACCGTGTCGATCTTGCCCTTGAGGTCACTGAGGGGTCCCAGTGCCCGCAGGACGTCCTGCACCGTCTTCAGCGCCTGGTCGGTCTGCTGACGGATCGTGTCTGTGTCGGCGGCTGCGGTGCGGGCGACCTGCTGCGAGTCCTTGGCGATGACCAGGCCCTGCTGCTGGATCCGCAGGGACTGCTCGGCCAGGCGCAGCTGCGCCGTCGCGTCAGCGAGGGTCTTGCGGCCGGTGTCCAGGGTGCCGTAGATGCCACGGCGGGACACGTTGAGGTCCTGACGGACCTGACCGATGTCGTTGCGTGCACCACGGGCCGGTCCGAAGATCAGCACGACGGTGCCTGCCAGGAGCACCGCACCGATGAGCAAGAGCAGCCCGAACTGCTGACGCGTCACCACCGGGACGGGGCGGTCGGAGACGGGCGTGGCGTTGTCGGTCGGCACATGGGTCGGTGTGGCAGTGGTCACGGTGGCTGCTCCTGCTGGTTCTCGAGGTGTTCACAGCAGAGGACGGAGTGCCGAAGCACTCCGTCCCCTGCCGCGTTGTCGTGGGTCTGCTTGCTAGCTGTTGACGAGCTCCTGCGCGAGGTCACGGACCCGCTTGTTCGCGGCGTCGATGATCGCCTGGCGGTTCTTGTGCGCCTGCTCGTAGGCGAGCACGACGTGGACCTCGTCGGCGGTGCTGAGCCGGTTGATGCGCGAGGTCGCGTCCTTGGCGGTGAGGTTGTCGAAGGCCTTGATCGGCAGCTCGGAGGCGTTCACGGCGCCGAGGTGCTCACGGACCTGGTGCACCTTGCCGGCCTTGTCCTTGCCGAGCTCCTTGCCGGCCTGCTTCTCCGTCTCGGCCAGGGTCGCGTCCCGACCGACGCGGGCGATGGTCTTCGCGCTGCTGGCCAGCCCGGACAGTCGACCCGCGCTGGTGCTGACGGCGCTGCTCGCGCTCTCCTGCACCTTCTCCGTCACGCTCGACGCCGTCGCGACAGCCTTGTTCAAGCCGGTCACGGCAGCGCTGCTCGCGAACGTCGCAGCTGTGCGGGCTGCCGTGGCCGCGGCCTGCATGCCGGTGGGGGCCAGCGCGGCCGGGCCACCGATGGCGGTCTCGGACAGCACCGTGAACAGCCACTGGATGGTGTTGCCGTGCGCGTCCTCGAGGCGCTCGGCGAGCGCGACCAGCTCAGGAGCGTCAGCGTCAGCAGCGAGCACTTTCACGAGGCGGGCGCGGTCGAACAGCTGGTGCTCGAGCGCGAGGTCGGCGAGCAACGCCTCGGTGATGGGCATGGTCTGCTCGAACGGGAGCTTCGCAGCGGCTGCCGCGCGTCCCGCTGCGATGCCGATGACGTCAGGGGCGCCGCCGAGGTCGCGGACGGCCTGGCGGAGCGCGTCGGCGCGCTTGTCGCAGTTGGCGGCGTTCTCCAGCAGCTCCTTGCGGGTGCTGTCCGTGGTCGCCTGGCTGACGCGGGCGCGGGCAGTTGCGGCCTCGTGCGAGGTCAGGCGAAGAAGGGTGTTCAGCTGGGTGATCAGCTCGGCGTTCTGGGTGCTCATGGCGACCTTTCGAGGGAGGGCAGGTGCGGACTGGCGAATCCCTGCCCAACGAGAGAGTGCTCACTCCAGCAAGCACGCCAGCAAGCAGTGACTCCGCCCACTCCCATGCACTCACGAGTGCCCGGGCATGGCGCCGTGGGCGCTGACGACGCGTCGGTTACAGCTCGTCGGCGTTCGCACCGGTCGGTGCTGAGCCGCCATGGGCGTAGTCCGGCAGCGCCAGCTCCGAGGCATCTACTCCCGTGGCGTCAACGACCCGGTCGATGCCGGCGCCGCGCGCCTCTTCCGGGACGCGGACGACGAGGACCGCGGCGTCGTCGGTCAGCCCCGCGGCAGCGTGGTCGCTGGCGGCGGCGATCACGCGACGCACGATCTCCGCCGCATCGCAGCCGATCGCGTTGCGGAGCACCTCGACGAGCCGGGAGGTCCCGAAGAGCACGCCGGCCTCGTCCCGGGACTCGATGATGCCGTCGGTGTAGAAGACGAGGCAGTCGGAGGGTCCTAGGCCGACACGGTCGTCCACGGGGTCGATGTCCTCGAACATCCCGAGCGGAAGGGACGGGACCCCACGCCGCTCGACAAGCCCTGAGCCCCTGACCAGGACGGGTTGCGGGTGGCCGCTCGTGGCCAGGGTCACCCACGCTCCGCACACGTCGAGCTCGAGGCGTCCGAAGACCGCGGTGCAGAAGTGGTCGTCGGCGTCACCGTCGGCGAGCAGGCTGGCGTTGAGGTCACTGAGCACCGCACTGGGAGCGAACTGGTGGACCGCCGCTGCACGAATCGTCCAGCGCGCCAGCCCCGTCAGCGCCGCCGCCCGTGCGCCCTTGCCGCACACGTCGCCGAGCACCAGGGCCCAGTCGTTACCGGAGAGCCGGAACACGTCGAGGAAGTCCCCGCCGATCTGCAAGCCCTGGTCGGCCGCGACGAACGCGGACGCCACGTCCATTCCCGGCACCGTCGGCGGGGTAGGCGGAAGCAGGCTCGCCTGCAGCGCGTCCGCCAGGCGCTCGGCGTCGCGCCGGAGCTGGGCCTCGACGCGCAGCACCTCGCGCGTCTCGAGCCGCAGCTCCAGCTGGTCGATCACCAGCGCCGCGAGGTCCTGGAGTGTCTGGGTCTCTTCCGGCGTCACCGCGCGCGGCACGGTGTCGAGCACGCACAGGGTGCCGAGGTTGAAGCCGTCCCGGGTCGTCAGGGGCACGCCTGCGTAGAACCTCAGCCCGAAGTCACCAGCGACCAGCGGATTGGCGAGGGCCCGTGGATCGTTCGGGGCGTCGGCCACGATCCAGGGCCCGGATCCGAGAATGGCTGAGGCGCAGAGCCCCGGTGCCCGATCGATCTCCATCACGTCCGGCAACCCGTGCCGCGACTTGAACCAGATGCGGTCGGAGTCCACGATGCTCACAATGGCGACCGGGACGCCGAACGCACGGGCGGCCAACGCGGTGATCCGGTCGAAAGCACCGTCCGCCGGCGTGTCCAGGACCTCGTAGCGGCGCACAGCGGCGAGCCGTTCCTCCTCGTTCGGAGGACGCTCTGCCACTGCCGTCGTCACGCCTGCCGCCTTCTGGCCACGCCCGCGACCCTCCCACCAGGATACGTCCCGCAGCAGTCCTTGCCGAGGAGCAAGCACGTCCGACGCCCGCCAAGCGCATCTCACCGCTTCGCGCTCTTGCTCGGCGCAGCCCTTCGCCGGGCCAGAGATCCTGGGAAGGGGCTCTCTTGCCGGCAACGAGCTGACGGCAGCTGGGGCCGAGCGGGGGTCCACCTCGATCTCAGAAACTGCGGTTGCGCCGGTCCCGAAGACTCCTGCCGTCGGGGTCGAAGACCAGCCGTTGCAGGGGATGCGCCCACCACCGCTGCACAGGACCGACCTGGTCCGGCGAGTGCGGACCCGCGCGGCAGCCCGGCTGTCCGATGCGTGCACGCCACAGTTGCTGGGCCTGCTCGAGGTCGTCCAGTCGCGGGTCGTCCGGTGCCAGCCCGAGGTGCTCGGACCACAGCGAGCGACGCAGGCTCGACGGCAGCCGGCCGTCCGGGTCGACGACGGCGCAGGTCAGCTCCGAGTCGTGGGTCCACGACCGGCGGTTGAAGTTGTCGGACCCGCAGGTCATCCAGGCGTCGTCAACGATGCAGACCTTGGCGTGCACGTAGATCGGCGCCCCGTCGGGGCTGACCAGGTCGTAGACACCGAAGCGCGCGCCACCCGCCTCGGACAGAGCACGCATCGCCTCGAGCTGCCCGAGGCGGTTGGGCGGCCCGCTCCAGCGGCCGTCCGCGTCGGGGAACCGCGGGACCACCGCGATGACCTGCAGCGACGGTGATCGCCGCAGCGCGTCGGCGAGCGTCCGGGCGACGTCAGCGGACCACAGGTACTGGTCCTCGATGTAGATCAGCCGCCGGGCACGCTGGAACGCGTGCTCGTAGCCGCGCGCGATCGTTCGCTCCCCGTGGAGAGCAAAGGGGTACGCCGGACGCTTGCGGCCGTACGTCCGCAGCACCTGCACCTGATGGCGCCCGGCCTCTGGCGGTGGCGAGGGAGCCGCCAGCGGGCCGGCCTGCCGTGGCATGCCGGCCTTGTCCTGCCGCCACCGACGGTAGGGGTTGCGGTGATCCAGCGGCGTCGGGTCGTTCCACCGCTCGACGAACGAGGCCTCGACCTCGGCGACGGCCGGGCCGCGCAGCTCGAGCATGGCGTCGTGCCACGGCGGCCGGTCTCCGTACCGCTGGTCCATCGGCTGGGTCTGCCGGTCACCGCGATGCCGGTCGTCGTCCCGTCGTGAGTGGCACAGATCGATCCCGCCCACGAACGCCACGTCCTCCGCGGGCCGATCGCGATGACGGACAACCACCAGCTTCTGGTGGTGCGAGCCGCCGCGACGGACCCGCTCGTCCAGCAGCGCGCAGCCGCCGGCCTCGTTGAGCTGCAGGTCCAGGTGCGAGTTCTCCTGCGCGCTGAAGGAGGTGTGGTATCGCCAGATCAGGGCGCGGACCTCCACGCCGCGGCGCGCGGCCGAGCCGAGCAGCTCGGACACGGTCGGCCCGCCCTCCGCGAGGAGCTGGTCGCCGTCCCCGCGCCAGTCGGTGAGCAGGATCCGGTCGCCGGCCGCCGCCCCTTCGACGACCTCGAGCAGCCGCGGGAAGTACCGAGCACCGTGCACGAGCGGGACCACCGAGTTGCCCGAGGTCACCCGCCCGGCGCGCGGCAGGAACCAGTCGCTCACGCCGTCCGCCAGGCCGCCGTCCACGCCGCTCACGCGACCGTGACGAGGTCCTGGGCGTCCCGCGCGGGGTAGACGACCTCGGTCAGGACCAGCTGGAGGGCGGCGGCTGTGGGGACGGCGATGAGCGCACCGACGATGCCGAGCAGCCCACCGCCGATGAGCACGGCGACGATGGTGACGAGCGGGCTGACGTCGACCGTGCGGCGCAGCACGCGCGGGTTGATGACGTAGTCCTCGAGCAGCCGGTAGAGCACGTGGTAGACGACCGTGATGATCGCGGCGGTCGCCGAGACACCCACGAGAGCGACCACTGCCACCACGGCACCACCGATGGTCGAGCCGACCAGCGGGATCAGGTCGAGCACGCCCACGAGCACGGACAGCACGAGCGCATACGGCACGTCGAGGATCAGCAGGACGACGTAGTTGCCGACCGTGGCGACGAGGGAGGTGAGCACGTTGCCGAGGACGTAACCGCCGATCCGGTTGAGCACCTCGTCCCCGAGCAGGCCCACCCGCGGCCGCCGGTGCTGAGGCACGAGGCGGTAGAACGCCGCCTTGATCTTCCCGAGGTCGGCGAGGATGTAGAGGATCAGCACCATCACGATGACGGTGTCGAAGGTGGCGCTGACCAGGACGCTTCCCGCGTGGAGCAGGCCGCCGGTGCCGCCGCCTCCCGGGTTGGACAGCCGTTCCTGGATGCGCTCCGCGACGTGGTACTTCACGTTGAGCCGGCCCACCACGCTGTGCTGGTCCGTCAGCTGCGGGACCGAGCTCAGCTTGCCGGTCTGGAGCTGCTGGTACTGGTGGGTGAGCGGCGGCAGCGCGGCCGCCAGGAAGCCCCCGACGGCAGCGAGGAAGCCGACGGCAATGACGGCAACGGCGAACGACCGGCGCATCCCACGCCCGACCAGCCATCGCACCGCGGGGTCGAGGCCGATCGCGATGAAGGCCGCCATCAGCAGCAGGAGCAGCTCGTGGGCCACGTGCTGCAGGGCCAGCGCGAGCCCGAGGGCGAGCAGCCCCCCGACCGTCAGGCCGAACCCCCGCCGCAGCGGGCTGCGGTCATCTCCCGCCCGTCCCGGCAGCCCGAAGGGCGCCTCGGGGCTGACCTGAGCCGCGACCTTGCGCGCCTCCTCGTCCAGCAGCAGCTCGTCGGCCTGCTGGGCCACCGCGACCGCGAGCTGCTCGGCCTCCTCGGCCTCGGTGAGGGTCTCCTCGGCTTCGGCGACGGTGTCCTTCGCGACCTCGGCGGCGCGATGCGTCGCGGGACCGGGCGCCTCCTGCTCCGCCACCTCGGTGGCCTCCGCCGCTACCTGAGCCGACTTCTGGGTCCGCTCAGCCGCGCGGGTGACCTCGGTCTCGGCACGGCGCAGCTGCTCAGCAGCCGCCTCGTGGTCGGTCATGTCGTCAGACATGGGCACGGGTCATGCCCGCGTTCTGCCCACATGATCACGCCATCAACCGAGGGCCGGCACCGGACGAACCCCGCCAAGGAGTCAGCAGGCGGTGGCGATCACGTACCGGCTAGCGGGTGGTTGGCCAGCTCCCCATCGAGGTTGGCCCGCGAGTCAGCCGTGAAAGCCAGGTGGTGCTCCGGTGGAGCAGGGACCCTCCTCACCGCTGTGGCCAGCGCCGTACCGGGCCAAGGCCGCGTGTCGGGCAGGGGTGATCTGCGGGCCGTACGTGTGTCTCGTCCCTCCGCGGGGCACCAGCACCTCACCCCATCGCTCCGGAGGATCACATGGACGCCATCGCGCTGCTCACCGCCGACCACAACCGAGTTCGCGGCCTCTTCGCCCGCTTCGATGCAGCCAAGGATGCTGACGACACCGCCGCCATGGTTGCTCTCGGCCAGGAGATCTTCACCGAGCTCACTGTGCACACCGCGATCGAGGAGGAGACCTTCTACCCGTGGGCCAGCGGGCTGTCGGACGAGATCAAGGAGACCATCGACGAGGGCATCCAGGAGCACCACATCGTCAAGGTGCTCATGCAGGAGATCGGCCAGCTCGACGCCGAAGCGCCGGAGTGGCTGGCGAAGCTCACCGTGCTGATCGAGAACGTCCAGCACCACGCCGAGGAGGAGGAGGACGAGCTGTTCCCCTCCATCCGCAGCGCCACCAGCACGGCGGATCGCGAGGCCATGGGCGACCGGCTCGAGCAGGACAAGGCGGCCAAGGGAGCGCCCGTCCTGGCCGACAAGATCGACCTCACCACGGCCGAGCTGAAGGACCTGGCCTCAGCGCAGCAGATCCCCGGCCGCAGCACGATGGACCACGATCAGCTCGCTGCCACGGTCGCGCCACCCGCCTGACGCCTGGCTGCGTACCTGAACCCCCTAGTGGCTCTCCAAACGGCGGGCAGCTCAGCCCGGGAGAAGGTTCAGCGCGGCTTCGTGCGGGCACGCTGCGGCCATGGCTGATGTTCATGTGATTCCTGACGGAAACCGGTGGAACGTTAAGCAGGAGAACGGCGCAGTGGTGTCCCAGCACGACACCCAGGCCGAGGCCGAGACGGCCGGCAAGGCGTGGCTCCGGTCCAACGGCGTTGGAGAGATCTTCACGCACCGCGACGAAGGTGAGTTCTCCCGCATCCGCAAGGGCGAGGCAGTCTGAGCAGGGGCTTCCTCGACGACGTCGAGGAGCAGCTGAAAGCGGCCGAGGCCAACGCAGACGACGCGCGCTCTGGCGCGTCCTCCTCTGACCTACGGGCTGTTGCACGACGCCGAGGGGCGGCTGCCGTTGGGCGGGGTAACAGCAGCGGCATGGGCCCGCCTCACCCCTGATCGACGACGCAGAGGGCGGCGTGCAGCTCGACGAGACCGTGGACGGTGGCGGTGGACCGGCCGCTGAGCTCGGCGATCCTCCGCAGGCGGTGGTCGAGGGTGTTGGGATGGATGTGCAGCTCTGCAGCCGTCTGCTGCCGGTCGAGGTCGTTGCGCAGGTACGCCCGAAGGGTGGCGAGCAGGTCCGGCCGGCCGGTCAGCGGCTGCAAGACCTCGGCGAGCCGGGGCCGAGCAGCCGTCGGCCGCGTCAGCTGGTAGGCGAGCGCGTTGTCCTCGAGCCGGGCGACCCGCCCCTGCACTGCGAGCGGCACCAGCTCCTGCGCGAGGACGGCGGCAGCGGGTACGGCTCCTGGGGAGCCGGCCGGAGCGGCCCCTGCGCGCACCAGCACACCGAGGGCCGAAGACAGGGCCCGGACGAGGTCGTCGGCGTCCTCGTCCGCGCGGATCAGCACGATGCCGCCGTCCGGCTCGAGCAGCGCGAGGACTGGTTGCGGGCGCAGCCGGAGCACGTCCTCGAGGCGGCGCAGCTTGCGGGCCCTCGCCACGGACTGGTCGACGTCCTCGCTCAACTCGTCGGTGGCCGGGTCGATGGCAAGCGCCAGCACCTGGCAGCCTCGCTGCCACTGCGCCGCAGCAGCGTGCGCGGGCAAGGGCGTTCCCGCAACGAGGGCCCGGGCGAGCTCACGGCTCCGCTCGCGCTCGGCGCCGGAGATCAGCTGCTGCTCACTGAGGTAGGTCTGGGTGACGACGCTGGTGACCCGCTGGACGTACAGCTGCACCGCGTCGGCCGCCTCGAGCAGCAGCGGCCCGTCGCGGCGGGTGGACTGGTTCACCAGCTCACGCCAGACCAGCCGGCCCCCGACGATGTAGGCCTCTAGCAGCGCCTCGAGCGGCACCTGTTCGTGCGCGCGACGGGCCGCGGAGTCCCGGTTCTCCGCCAGCTCGTCGGGCGTCGGTCCGCGCTGCTCCCGCACGGCCCTCAGCGCGGCGCGCACGCTCGCCAGGCAGAGCTCGGTGATCTCGCCTGACAGCTGCTCGGCGGGCAGCCGGCCGTAGAACGGGATGTCGCGGACGAAGTCGGCGACCATCGACCTCGCAATGCGCGGGGCGGCGCGATCCACCCGCGCGCACAGCTCGGCGAGGCTCACGACGCCGGGTTGTGATCGGTCACAAGGCGACCGACGTTACTCGGGTGCCGACCACAGCAGGTGCCAGAGCAGCGTGTCGCGAACCTTGCAACCGTGAAACGTCGACTGCTGCTCGCGATGCCCGTGCTGCTCGGCGCCGTCTCGGGGCTCGTGCCCGCCACGGCGGCCCCGGCGCACCACCGGCCCCCGGTCCACACGGCTGCTGCCTTCGCACCTGGCTCGGCCCCGGCCGGATCTCTCGGCCCCGGTCCGGTCTTCCGCGTGGGAGCGGCCGTCCGCACCACGCGGCCGCTGACCCGGGCTCAGGCCACGCATGTCGGCGGCTACGGCGACTGCCTCGGATGCGGACAGAGCGGGACCACAGCAGTCCGCGCGCACGACGACCTCGACGCGCGCGCCCTGTTCGTGGCGTCAGGGCGCTCGGCCGTCGTCCTGGCGAGCGTGCCCCTCGAAGGCTGGTTCGCCGGGTACCAGGAGGGCAGCCGGCTCGGACTCACGGACCTGCGCCAGGAGGCTGCGGCCCGTCTCTCGGCGCTCCCCGGCGCCGTCCCGGTCTCGGCTGCGGACATCATCGTCAACAGCAACCACTGCCACTCGTGTCCCACGGTCGTCGGGTTGTGGGCCAACACCAACACGGCCTACCTGCGACGGGTGTACGACGCGACGCTCGAGGCGATCGTCGCGGCCGGCCGAGCCGCCCGACCCGCGCACCTGCGCTGGGCGACGGCCGACATCGGCTACGTCAACGACGTCACGGTCGGGCAGGCGAACGCCAACGAGGGATGGCCCGTCGACGGGCAGCTCTCGGCGCTGCAGGCCACCGACCTGCGAGGCCGCACGATCGCGACGTGGGTCAGCAGCCCCGCGCACGGCAACATCGGCTACGGCCCCGACCTGCCGGAGATGAACAGCGAGTACTTCGGGGCCGCGGCCCGCTGGCTGCAGGCGCACGTCGGCGGGATCGGCATCGTGGCTGCGGGCACGCTCGGCGACCAGACGACTCCCATGCAGGGGGATGACAAGCGCCTACCTGCTGATCCTCGACCGGCGCCGCCTGCCCGGCCCGGGAACGCCACGCCAAAGGGCTACCCGCGGGCCTACGACGTGATGGACCGGCTCGGCGCGCTGGTCGGCTCGACGGCGGTCGAGGCGCTGCAGCGGCACGGCCACGCCATGGCCAGCCCCGTGGTGGCAGGGGCGGAGAGCTACCAGCTCGTACCGAGCGACAACCCGCTGCTGCTCGGGCTGATGTACGGCCACGCGCTGCCCGACATCCCGCTGGTGACCCATGACGGAGCCATCGCCGGCTCGACGACCGCGGACCGCAGCATCGTGCCGCCCTACCTCGCGGGCAACGCCGTCGGCGTCTGGTTCACGACCCTGCGGATCGGCGACGTCGCCCTGGCGAGCGAGCCCGGCGAGGCCTTCCCCCACGTCACCCGGGCCATCCGGGAGGTGCTGACCGGCGCGGCCTCCACGTTCGTCGTCGGCAACGCCCAGGACCAGCTCGGCTACTACTACGAGGAGTGGGCGTACCCGCAGACCTTCTACTACTCGGCCGACCACTACCTCTACAACGTCGGGCCCACGCTGGCCGACCAGAACATCCAGGCGCAGGTCCTCAACGGCACGAGCCTCGGCTTCGCTGTCACCGAGACGGCCGAGCCGGTGACGGCTGCAGCCGGCAACGACGAGCTGCGGTACCCGCTCAAGGCCGGCATCCAGGTGTGGGGCTACCCGCAAGGACCCCACGACGTGGTGCACGGCCTGACGATCCCGATCGGCGTCTACTGGAACTCCGCCCGCGGCGCGGACTCCGGCATCCCCGGCGCCGAGGTCGGCACCCGGCCGGTCGTGACCCTGGACGGCAAGAGGCTGCCCACCACGACGGAGAAGACGCAGTTCGTCTACGTGAACGTCGGCTGCGCCGGCGACCACCACCTGCACGCCTCGCTGCCCGGCACCACCGCGACCTGGGACGCGGTCGTGCACGTGCGGTCCGGCTCGGTCGTCACCAACACCGCGACGTACCCGTCAGGCACCGGGGAGCATCCCTTGGCGGGCCAGGACGCGCACGACAGCCGGCCCTGCCGGTGAGAGGCCGCGGCGCGTTCGCAGCGCTGGCGCTCCTCCCCGCGCTGGCCCTGGCGACGCCGCACGCGCGGGCCGCGGCCAAGTGCCCAGCCGGTGTCGCCTTCCTGGCTGGCGCTGCCAAGGCCCACATCACGCCGCACGTCTGGCCCGTCGCCGAGGCGGCCTACAGCATCGGACGCCTCGGCCGGTCTGCGGCACACCCGTTCTACGCCCGGGCGCTCGCGCTGCAGTCCTGCCGCAACGGGCAGACGGTCGTGATCACCGCCCTCGACAGCCAGGGGTACTTCGCCGCGTACAAGGAGGACCCGCTCGGCGGCGAGGGCTTCGGCGCCGACGGCATCCGGGCCGCGGCGAGCAGGGCCACCGGCGTTCCGTCGTCGCACCTGGTCATCAGCGCCACCCACACGCACAACAGCCCCTACAGCATCGGGGTCTGGGGCGGAGGCTCCCAGCCGAACAACGGCGCGCCCTACCTGTC
>JAODNF010000065.1 GCA_025464915.1 Frankiales bacterium
AGGGTCTGGAACTCGCCCAGGACCTCGCCACCACGGACCTTCACCGCGCCGATCTCGGTGATCGCGCAGTCGAGGTGCGACCCGCCCGTGGTCTCGAGGTCGACGACGACGAACGTGGCGTCCCGGAGCGGGGTCCCCAGCTCGTCGAGCGTCATCTGCACGCGCCGGACGGTAGGCAGGCCCTCCGACATGCTCTCCCCGCCACGCCGACATAGGGTCAACGGATGAGAGGAGTCCGCGCTGTCGCGCTCGCTGCGGCCCTCGTCCTGCTGACCGGTCTGATCAGCCTCGGCAGCGTCCACGCCGACCCCCCGACCGTCCGCACCGAGAAGCACGTCGTCCAGCTCCCGGGCGGCCCGACCTTCGACCGCGACGTGCGGCTGCCGATCACGCTCTACCTGCCCGAGGGCAAGGGACCGCACCCGTCCGTCATCGTCAGCCCCGGGTTCGGGCAGACCGAGGACGGCGTCGCTGCGGACGCCCGCTACCTCGCGCAGCAGGGCTACGTCGCCCTGGCCTGGACGATGCGCGGCTTCCAGCTGTTCAACACCCAGGGCGGCAAGATCGCTCTCGACGCCCCGGACACCGAGGTGCAGGACCTCAAGGCCCTGATCACCCTGCTCAGCAAGCGGTCCGACGTGCTCCAGGACGGCCCCGGCGACCCCCGGGTCGGCCTGATGGGGGAGTCGTACGGCGGTGGCATCTCCCTCATGGGAGCGACCTACGACAAGCGGGTCGACGCCATCGTCCCCGTCATCACCTGGAACTCGCTGGAGACCGCGCTGGACCCGGGCGGCGTGTTCAAGGCCGAGTACGCCTCGGTCTTCTTCCTGCTCGCCAGCCGCAACGGCTGCGCCCTGTTCGCGACCCGCAGCTGCACGACCTACACCCGGCTGGCGGAGACCGGGATCGCCACCGAGGCAGATCTCAAGCTTCTCCGGTACTCCAGCCCCGACCCCAGCAAGATCACCGCGCCGACGCTGCTGATCCAGGGCGAGGACGACACGCTGTTCCCGCTGAGCGAGTCGCTCCGGACGGCAGAAGCCTTGCAGAGCAAGGGAACCCCGTTCGCGCTGCGCTGGCTCAAGGGCGGTCACGACAAGAGCTTCAGCAGCGACGCCGAGGCCGGGATCCGCCGGTCGGCCGGCACCTGGTTCGACCGCTACCTCAAGAAGAGGGCCGTGAGCACCGGCCCGCTGTTCACCTGGCACCGCAGCAGCGGTGGCGACGGCGCCAGCAAGCGCCTCCCGACCACCCCGCCGGTGGACGTGACGGTCACGGACGGCACGAAGACGGTGAGCAACCCCGCGGGCGGCCGGCCCGCGAGCATCAGCAGCGTCCCGGGTGCCGGCTCGGTGGCGGACCTGGCGGGTGCCCTCGGTCTCGACATCCCGGGGCAGTCCGCGTCCTGGGACAGCCCCCGGCTGCCCGCCAGCAAGGAGCTCCTCGGCGCCGGGACCCTGAAGGTCGACGTGCAGAGCAGCACCGGCGAGGCGGTCCTGTTCGCCAAGGTCCTCGACGTGAAGCCGGACGGCTCAACCAGCCTGCCGAACGGCCAGGTGGCGCCGGTCCGCGTCCGCAACGGCGAGGCGACCATCGAGCTCCCGACGCTGGCCCACACCATCCCCGCGGGCCACCGGATCCGCGTGACGCTCGCCTCGACCGACCTGGCCTACGCCGGACCCACCGCGCCCGCGACGTACACGCTGTCGAACCCCCGGCTCTCGCTCACCCTGGTGCCGCTGTCCAAGGGCAAGGGGTACGCAGGACTGGCTCTCGTCTCCGGGCTGATCGCCCTCGGAGTGCTGCTGATCGGTGTCTTCGTCTGGACCCGACGGCACCGCAAGGCGCCGGACCTCGGCGACGACGACGGCCCGCTGGTCGTCATCAGCGGCCTGGCCAAGTCGTACGCCGACGGCTTCCGCGCCGTCGACGGTGTCGACATGGTCGTCGAGAAGGGCCAGGTGCTCGGGCTGCTCGGCCCGAACGGCGCGGGCAAGACCACCACGCTGCGGATGCTCGCGGGTCTCATCGAGCCGACCGAGGGGTCGGTCAAGGTCTTCGGCCGAGAGGTCGTCAGCGGCGCGCCGGTCCTGTCCCGCATCGGCTTCTTCATCGAGGG
Organism: Frankiales bacterium; assembly: GCA_025464915.1. GTDB lineage: Bacteria > Actinomycetota > Actinomycetes > Mycobacteriales > SCTD01 > RYN-111. The sequence continues at coordinate 2,123 of JAODNF010000065.1, forward strand.
ACCCGGCCTGCTGCCGCACCTCACCGGCATGGAGAACCTCGAGCTCTACTGGACCAGCACGGCGCCGTCGATGGAGGGCTCGTACGTCGAGGAGGCTCTCGACATCGCCGGTCTCGGCAACGCGGTGGACCGCCCCGTCCGCACCTACAGCCAGGGGATGCGGCAGCGGCTGGCCATCGCCCAGGCGATGCTCGGCCGGCCCGACCTGCTCGTCCTCGACGAGCCGACCAACGGCCTCGACCCGCCGCAGATCAAGGAGGTCCGCGAGGTGCTGCAGGCGATCGCCGCCACGGGACGCACCGTCCTCGTCAGCAGCCACCTGCTCGCCGAGGTGGAGCAGACGTGCACCCACGTCGTCGTCATGAGCAAGGGCAAGGTCGTGGCCCAGGGCCCGGTCGACGACCTGCTCGCCGACGAGGAGGCGGTGCGCGTCGAGGTCGACGACCTGGCCCACGCGCAGGCGGTCCTCAGCGATCTCGAGACCGACGTCGTCGACGGCGCTCTCGTCGTACGCCTCCACGACCTCCCGCGCACGGAGGTCGTCGCACGCCTCGTCGAGGGCGGGGTCGGGGTGCTGGGCGTCGCGAGCCGCCGACGGCTCGAGGACGTCTTCCTGGAGCTGACGTCGTGATCGGCGTCGAGATCACCCGCCAGGCCAAGCGCCGCCGGACGCTCTACGCCTTCCTCGCGCTCGTCGCGATCCCGGTGGTCGTCATGACCGCGCTGCTCGTCAACGGCGGTCCCGGCCCGGACGACCGCGGCGGCAGCCCGAACCTCGTCGACGTCGCCTCCTCCAGCGGTCTGAACTTCGCGCTGTTCATGCTGCTCGCGACCTCGCAGTTCCTGCTCGTCGTCGTCGTGTCGCTGTTCGCCGGCGACGCGGTGGCCAGCGAGGCGCAGTGGGGGTCGCTGCGCTACCTGCTGACCCGCCCGATCGCCCGCTTCCGGCTGCTGCGCACCAAGCTCGTCGTCGCCGGCCTCTACGCCACGGGCGCGGTGCTGACCGTGCCGGTCGCCTCGGTCGCGATGGGCACCGTGGCCTTCGGGTGGAGCTCGGTCCAGACGCCGCTGGCGGGCGCGCTCGGCGTGAACACCGGGGTCTCCCGGCTCGCGCTCGCCACCGGGTACGTCGTGGCGACCATGGCCGTCGTCGTGGCGCTCGCGTTCCTGTTCTCCACGATGACCGACGCACCGCTCACCGCCGTGGGCGGGGCGGTCGTGCTCGTCGTCGTCAGCGAGATCCTGGACCAGGTGTCGGCCCTCGGGTCGATCCGCACGGGGCTCCCGACGCACTACTGGCTGGCGTGGCTCGACCTGCTCGTTGACCCCGTCGACGCCTCGAAGATGACGACCGGCCTGCTCGAGATGCTGCCGTGGGTCGTCGTCCCGCTGCTGCTGGCCTTCTGGAACTTCCGCCGCAAGGACGTGCTCTCATAGGGTGCTGCCGTGCCCGTTCAGCTCCCCGGTCCTGACACGCGATGGCGCTGCCGCCAGTGCGGCAACCTGACGCGCTTCGACGTGACCCGGTCGACCCGGGCGAAGGAGTACGTGCACGTCGACCTGGCGGGCGAGCAGGTCGTGGAGGACCGCGACGTGGTGCAGGACGTCGTCGAGCACGTGACCTGTCGCTGGTGCTCCGCGGTGGACGCCGTCGAGGTCGTCCCGCGCCCCACCGCCAGCTGAGCCGCCCCGGGAAACGTCGGACCCCCTCCCTAGCGTCCACGACACGGCCGTCCGAGCCGTCGGAGAAGTGGAGCGGAAGGTGCGGATCGACTGCGACACGTGCGCGGTGCGCGACGTGCAGTGCGGCGACTGCGTGATGACGGTGCTGCTCGGCGCCCCGGGGGTCTACGAGGTGGACGCGGGGGAGCAGCAGGCCCTGACGGTGCTCGCGGACCAGGGGCTTGTGCCCCGTTTGCGCCTGGTGCCCCACGGTGTCCGTTTCCCGGAGCAACCGCCGGACGTGAAGACCGGCTGAGTGAGTGCCGACACACCTGGGGGGACGGTTGTCGGCACACAACGGACACCGCTAACCTGCACCAAGGCCCAGACGCGACAGCCACCCACCCGGGTGGCGGCAGCTGAGCCACCGCCGAGTCTGCAACGGGGTCCCCACCCTGACGCGGAGCCGGGGAACCACGTTCCCTGGGGTGAATCGGCGCCGAGGACCGGGAACCCCCGGGCGGAGGCGTCGTAGGGCAACGCTTCCTCCGCCCGAACCCGTCAGCTCACCCGGTAGGCGGACCGAGGAAGAAGGAGACCCGCCTCCCTTGGCGAGCCCCCGCAAGTCCGTGCGCCCCCTTGTCGCCCTCGCGATCGCTGCTGCGGGTGTCCTGAGCGTTCTGCCAGGCACCAGCGCGCAGGCCGACCCCCGCCCGTCGCTCGCGCAGGTCGAGGCCCGCGTCGAGGCCCTGAACGCCAGGGTGGACTCCGCCGTCGAGGCCTACTCGAACGCGAAGATCGAGCTCGCGTCCGCCAGCCGTCGCGCCGCCGTGGCCCGGGGCCGGGTGAAGAGCGCTCAGGCCGAGCTCGACACGATCAAGCGGCAGATGGGCGCCATCGCGGCCGCTGCCTACCGCTCGGGGGGCACCGACCAGTTCGTGCAGCTCGTCAGCACGAGCACGCCGCAGACGTTCCTGGACCGCGCCGCGTCGCTGGACCGGATCGCCGCCGGTCAGAGCTCGCAGATGGCCGCCGCCGCCACCGCGCGGCACCGCCTCGCCGCGGTGCAGGCCGAGGCCAGCCACGAGAAGGCCGCCGCCGACGCGGTCGCCAAGACGATGGCCAAGCAGAAGGCCACCATCGAGAACGCGCTCGCCGAGCAGCAGCGCCTGCTGAGCAGCCTCAAGGCCGACGAGCAGCGCAAGCTCCGGGCCGCGCAGCGCCTCGCCGCCGCCCGCGCCCAGGCGCAGGCCCGCGCCTCGCGCAGCCGCAGCTTCGACGTCCCGACCTACAACGGCCCGGCCCGCGGCCGCGCGGCCGAGGCGGTCCAGGCGGCGTACGCCCAGATCGGCAAGCCCTACTCCTGGGGCGCCTCGGGTCCCGGCTCCTTCGACTGCTCCGGCCTGACCATGTGGGCCTGGGGCCACGCCGGCGTCTCCCTGCCGCACTCGAGCCAGGCGCAGTACGGCAGCGGCGAGCACGTCAGCCAGTCCGACCTGCAGCCGGGTGACCTGGTGTTCTACGGCTCCCCGATCCACCACGTGGGCATCTACGTCGGTGGCGGCAACATGATCGAGGCGCCGCACTCCGGCGCGTACGTGCGCGTCGCCAGCTACAGCCGCGGTGACTACGCGGGTGCCGTCCGCCCGTAGCGCGTTCTGCTTGTGCAGCCACCCCGGGTGACGGGAGACTTCCTGCGGCGCGTCCTTCCCCCGCGCCGTTGAACGGAGGCACGGTGCGCGAGCTCCACGTCGTCGCGGTGAGCGAGGACGGTCGGCACGTCGTGCTCGCCGCCCGCCGCGGGTCCACCAAGGGCGCGTTCAAGGTCGCGCTCGACGCGACCCTCGCGGCGGCCCTGAAGGGCGACCTGCCGCGGGCCGGCGACGACGAGGTCCCGGACGTCTCGCCGAAGGAGATCCAGGCGCGGTTGCGGGCCGGCGAGTCGGTCGAGGAGATCGCCCGCTCGGCGGGAGTCCCGCAGGCCCGCGTGGAGCGGTACGCCGGACCGGTCGAGGGGGAGAAGGCGCGGATGATCGACGCCACCCGCTCGAGCTTCGTGGTACGAGGACGGCTGGGGCGGTCCGCCGTCGACCTCGGTACGGCGGTGGACGCCGCGATCGGTGCCGGGGGCGCCGACGACGAGGGCACCGAGTGGTCCACCTACCGGCTCGAGGACGGGACCTGGCTCGTCGAGGTCCGCTGGTACGCCCGCAAGCGCACCCGTACGGCGTCCTGGGTCTGGGACCCCGCGCAGAAGACGGCGACCGGCAGCGACCCCGCAGCGACCGCACTGGCCCACCAGGAGTCCGAGGAGGCGGCGGCCCGCAAGCCCAAGCCCGCCCCCAGGCCCCGCCCCGTGGTCACGAGGGCCCCGGCGAAGCAGCCGCCGAAGCGCGCCGCGTCGAAGGCCTCCAAGGCGGCCGCCAAGCCGGCTGCGAAGAAGGCCGTGGCGAAGCCCGCCGCGAAGAAGGTCGCCGCGAAGCCGGCCGGCAAGCCTGCTGCGAACAAGACCGCTGCGAAGCCGGCAGCACCGAGGCCCGCGTCCAAGGGGGCCGCCCGCACGTCTGCCGCCCCGGCGCGCCAGCAGCGGGTGCTGCGCGTCGTCCCGGACCCCGTGCCGAGCACGGCCGGCAAGGCCGTGCCGAAGGCGGCGAGGAGCAGCAAGCAGCGGGCGAGCGTGCCCGCCTGGGCCGACGTCCTGCTCGGCACGACTCCCGGGGCAGACCGCTGAGACGGCTCGCCCTGCTCCTTGCCTGCGTCACCCTGCTCGCCGGTTGCACCGCCCGGCACGGCGGGGGAGGCACCGGCGGCGGCGGCGTGCCGCCGCTGGACCGGCTGAGCCAGAGCATCGCGGGCGTCGCCACTGCCCGCAGCGCGCTGCTCGACGCGATCGGTGACGTGCAGGCAGGCGCCAGGGCGATCGACGCGACGGACGCGCTGTGCGCGCAGGGCCACGGGGTCAGGGCCCGGACCGCCCACCGCTCGGGTGCGCCGGCGATCTCCGGTGCGCAGGCCGCGGCGCGCAACCTGCCGACGCTGGTCGCGAACTACCGCGCGTCGCTGACGGCGCTGAAGAAGTCGGACGCCGCCGTGACCGGGAGCCGCCGCGCCGCTCTGCAGAAGGTCGTGACGGACGGCATGTCCGAGGCCCGAGCCGTGGCGGACTTCCAGGCAGTGATCCGGACGGCCTGGGTGCAGTACGTCTCGCTCGACGGCCTGGAGCTGGTGTGGATCAAGCGGGCGGTGACCCCCTGGTACCGCACGGACGAGGAGGGCGCGAACGCCTACGCGGTGCTCGTCGGCCCGGGGCGCCGGTTCGTGACGGTTGCCCGGACTCAGCTCGCGGCGGCCTCACGCACGGTCCGCGGCGCGGTCACGGCCCAGGCGGCGACGCTCGCCGCCGCTGACAACGCGCTGTCCGGGCTCCGGACACCCACCGCGACACCTACGCTGGCAGGGTGAGGTTCCCGCTGCGCCGTGCGGAGCGCGCCGTGGCGGCCGCCATCGCGCTGCAGCTGCTCGTCGCCCTACCCGTCGTTGCCGCTCGAGGCTCGGACGACTCGAGGCCGTCGAGCCCCGGGAGCGGGACCAACGCGGCGCCCGCGCGCGACGCCGACCGGACGGCCGCTGTCGAGGCCCTGCTGAAGCGCCGGGCCGACGCCGTCCTGCACCGCAACAAGGGTGCGTTCCTCGCGGACCTCGACCCGACCCAGAGCCGCTTCCTGCTCAAGCAGGCGGCCCAGTTCGAGCACCTGCGGTCGGTCCGGTTCAGCGGCTGGAGCTATGCGGTCGACGCGTCCTCGGAGCAGGAGCACACGCCCGCGCTCGACGCGGCGCGCGGCACCTGGTGGGCGCCGGACATCGAGCTGCACTACTCCCTGGCCGGCTTCGACACGTCGCCGACCGAGGAGGACCAGGGCTTCACCTTCACGCAGCGCGACGGACGCTGGTACATCGCCGCGGACGCGGACTTCCTCAAGACCGGTCGCCCGACGCAGCGCGACCTGTGGGACACCGGCGACGTGCAGGTGACCAAGGGCACGTCGTGCCTGGCGTTGGCCCACCCGGGCGGCGCCGGCATGGCCGCCCTGGCGCTGCACGAGTGCGACCTGTCCGTGCCGCGCGTCACGGCGGTCTGGGGGACCGGCTGGTCGCGCAAGGTCGTGCTGGTCATCCCGGACACCCCTGCGGAGCTGCAGACCCTGGTCCCCGACATCGGTGACGTCTCCAACATCGCCGCCGTCGCGACGGCGGCACTCGTCGACCAGCAGCACGGCTACCACCCCGTCGGCGACCGGGTCGTCGTCAACCCGGACAACTTCCGTGACCTCGGCCCGATCGGCCGCCGCGTCGTCCTCACCCACGAGGTCACGCACGTCGCGAGCCGCGCCGCTACCGGCCCGGAGATCCCGACCTGGTTCGTCGAGGGCATCGCCGACTACGTCGGCTTCCTGCACACCGACATCCCGCTGTCGCTGAGCGCGCTCGAGCTGCGCAAGGCGATCCGCGCCGGCCACGTCCCGACCCACCTGCCGGACGACGCCGTGTTCAAGGGCGGTCGGGCCGACCTGGCGGCGAGCTATGAGCAGAGCTGGCTCGCGGTGAGGCTGATGGTCCGCACCTACGGCCAGGCCAGGATGCTGGAGCTCTACCGCGACATCGGTGACGGCACCTCGTCCGGCGCGATCGACGTGGCCTTCGCCAAGGACCTCCACACGTCCGTCGACGCGTTCACACGCGCGTCGATCGCGGACCTGAAGCGCCAGCTGTCGTGAGGCTCGCCTGGCTGGCGCTGGGCGCGTGCGTCGTTGCCGTGGTGGTCACCGTCCTGCTGACGGTCCCCTTCCCTGTCCTTCCGGGAGCGCACCCGCACGTCGACGTGCTCAAGGACTTCACGCAGAAGCAGATCGCCCGCGAGCAGGCGTTCCACGCGGACGTGCGCCCACCGGCGTACCTGTCCTTGGCGGTCTCCCTTGTCGCCCTCGGGATCCTGGGGCTCACGAGGCTCGGCGGCCGGATCGTCGGGGGCGTACCCGGCCACTGGACGGTGAAGGTCGTCGTCGGCACGGCCGTCGTGTTCGCCCTCGGTCAGCTGGCGACGCTGCCGTTCGACGTGCAGGCCGAGAAGGCGCTGCGCAAGTACGGGCTGTCGACCCAGGACTGGACGGGCTGGACCGACGACCTGCTGCGCGGGCTCGGCATCAAGGTCGCGCTCACCTCGCTCGCCCTGGTGTCGGTGCTGGCGGTGGCCCGGCGCTGGCCGACCACGTGGTGGCTGCCCGGCGCCGCGATCGCGATCGCCCTCACGTTCATCGGCTCCTTCGCCTATCCGGTCGTCGTCGAGCCGGCCTTCAACTCCTTCACGAAGCTCCCCGCGGGTCAGCTGCGCACGAACCTGCTGGCCCTCGCCGAATCCGATCACGTGAAGGTCAGCGACGTGCTCGTGGCCGACGCGTCCAAGCGCACGACAGCCCTGAACGCCTACGTCAGCGGCTTCGGCTCGACCCGGCGCATCGTCGTCTACGACACCCTGCTGAAGCAGGCATCCGACAAGGAGGTCGAGCTGGTCGTCGCGCACGAGCTCGGGCACGCGAAGCGGAACGACGTGCTGCACGGGACGGTCATCGGCGCCTTCGCCGGGGCCGCCGGCGTCATCGGGCTGTTCCTCCTGCTGTCGTGGTCGGGGCTGCTGGCACGGGTCGGTGCCAGGAGCGGGACGGACGTGCGGGTCGTGCCGCTCGTGCTGTTCCTCGCCGCGGTCGCGCCGCTGCTGCTGAGCCCGCTGACCAACCTGGTCTCGCGGCACATCGAGGCGCGGGCCGACATGCACGCGCTGGACCTGACCCACGACGTGCCGACCTACCTCGACTCGGAGCGCAAGCTCGCGACGACCAACCTGTCGGACCTGTCGCCGAGCTGGCTGGTCTACACCCTGTTCTACACGCACCCGTCGGACCCGCAGCGCCTGGCGCTGGCGCGGGAGTGGCAGCGGCTGCACCCGTGAAAACGCTGGTCGTCACGAACGACTTCCCGCCGCGCCCGGGGGGCATCCAGACCTACGTGCACTCGCTGCTGACCCGGCAACCGGACGGCGAGGTCGTCGTCTACGCGTCCTCGTGGCAGGGCGCGCGCGACTTCGACGCCGAGCAGCCGTTCCCGGTCGTGCGGGCCAGCACGTCGGTGCTGCTGCCGACGCCGTCGCGGCTGCGGGAGGCACGGGCGGTCGCGGCGTCCGAGGGCTGCGACCGGGTCTGGTTCGGTGCCGCCGCACCGCTGGCGCTGATGGCCCGGCACCTCGGGCTGCCGTCGCTGGCCTCGACCCACGGGCACGAGATCGCGTGGTCACGGCTGCCCGCGCTCAGGCAGGTGCTGCAGCGCATCGAGGTGGACCGCTTCACCGCTCTCGGCAGCTACACGCGCGACCGCCTCCAGCCGGTCCTGCGCGCCCCGGTCGACCTGCTGCCCCCGGGGGTCGACAGCAGCGCCTTCCGGCCGGGCTCGGGAGGTGAGCAGGTACGACGCCGGCTCGGGCTCTCCGACCGCCCGGTCGTCGTCTGCGTCTCCCGCCTGGTGCCACGCAAGGGCCAGGACGTCCTCATCCGGGCGCTCCCCGCCATTCGGCGGCGGGTGCCGGAGACGGCGCTGCTGCTCGTCGGCGGTGGCCCGCACGCTCCGAAGCTGCGCGAGCTCGCCGCCTCGGCCGGGGTCGCGGACGACGTCATGATGACCGGGTCGGTGCCCTGGGAGGAGCTGCCCGCCCACCACGACGCCGGTGACGTGTTCGCGATGCCCTGCCGGTCCCGCTACCGCGACCTCGAGGTCGAGGGCCTCGGCATCGTGTTCCTCGAGGCCTCCGCGAGCGGAAAACCAGTCGTGGCAGGCGATTCCGGGGGAGCGCCCGAGGCCGTGCGGGACGGCGAGACGGGGTACGTCGTCGACGGGACGTCGGTCGAGCAGGTGGCCGACCGGGTGGCCTCGCTGCTCGAGGACCCGTCGCTCGCTCGGGCGATGGGAGCCGCGGGACGTGCCTGGGTGCAGCAGGCCTGGACCTGGGAGCTGCAGGCTGCCCGGCTGCGCACGCTGCTCAGCTGACGAGCACGCCCTCCTGCTCCGACTCCCAGGGCTGCACGTCCACGCGCGTCACGGCGACGTAGGCCACGAGCACCGCGATGACGGCCAGCGCCACCAGGCTGACGGGTCCGTCGCCATACCCCAGGCCGGCGCCCTTGCTGTGGTCCTTGCCGAGCCAGTCGGCGAAGGAGGCCCCCAGCGGGCGGGTGAGCACGTAGGCCGGCCAGAACGCCGCGGTCCCGTTGAGCCCCAGCCGCCAGAGCACGAGCGGCACCGCGATCAGCCCGAGGAACAGCCAGCCGGAGGTGAGGAAGCCCCAGTGCAGGGCGAGCGCCGTGAGGTCGCCCGCCGCGGTGCCCAGGGCGAAGCTGAGCAGGACGGCGGTCCAGTAGAACAGCTCGCGCCGGGTCGTGACGATCGAGTGGATCGACAGGGTGCCCTCCGAGCGGTACCAGAGCGCGAACACGGCAGCCGTGGCGAGGGCGTAGCCGACGGTCGTCACGGCGTAGGGGAGATCCAGGATCACGTGCACGACGTCCGCCGCGATCGTGCCGAAGACAGCGACCATGATCACGGCGAACCAGTAGGTCGGCGCGTGGTACTCGCGGCGCCGCAGCTGCCACCGCAGCGCCAGCACGAGGCCGCCGACCCCGACGACCCCGCCGAGGACCAGGTTGGTCTCGCCCAGGTAGTCGGACGTGGCCTCGCCCATGCCGGTGGTGAGCACCTTGATGACCCAGAACAGGGCGGTGATCTCCGGGACCTTGGGGGCGAGCGGCTCGCGGGTCAGACTGCGCATGCGTCTAGGGTCGGCAGCCGTGCCTGACATCTGCCTGCGGCCTCAGCCGACACACAGGTGCCACAGGTGGTCTTCAGCCGCAGTGGGGCAGGTTCATCCCGTGCGGCTCCTGATCCCCGTCTCCCTCGCGGCGGCCCTGCTCCTGTCCGGGTGCCAGGGCGGCGGCACCGTCGCCGCTCCCGTGGCTGTCCGGCCCTCCGCTGCGCCGGTGTCACCGCCCGTGACACCGCCGGTGACACCGTCCGTTCCCGCCCGCTTCACCGGCGACCTGTATGCCGCCGACCGGCCGGGGATGCTGGCCCCGGAGGCGAGGCTGGCGAAGCCGCTGGTCTACGTCCCCGACGACCGGGGCAACCGGGTCGTCGTCATCGACCCGGCGACGTACAAGGTCCTCCGCGAGGAGCCCGTGGGCCGGCTCCCGCAGCACGTGACCCCGTCGTGGGACCTCAAGACGCTGTGGGTCGACAACGACATGGGCAACAGCCTCACTCCGATCGACCCGCGGACGGGCGCGTTCGGTGCGCCCGTGAAGGTGGCCGACCCCTACAACCTCTACTTCACGATCGACGGCCGGTCCGCGGTCGTCGTCGCCGAGCGGCTGCGCCGGCTCGACTTCCGCGACCCGCACACGATGGCCCTGCAGCAGACGCTGCACGTCCCGTGCCAGGGCGTCGACCACGCCGACTTCTCGATCGACGGGTCGCACGCGCTGTTCTCGTGCGAGTTCGGCGGCCAGCTGCTGTGGGTGGACATGGTCCACCGCCGCGTCGACCGCGTGATCGACCTGCCGCGCGAGACCGGCCGTCGACCCAAGCCGCAGGACGTGAAGATCAGCCCCGACGGGCGCACCTTCTACGTCGCGGACGAGAACAGCAACGGCGTGTACGAGCTCGATGCCCTGTCCCTCAAGCTGAAGCGCTTCGTGACCACCGGCCTCGGGGCGCACGGCCTCTACGTCAGCCGTGACAGCAAGGACCTCTACGTCACCAACCGCCACAGCGGCTCGGTCGCCGTCATGTCGTTCGCCACCGGTCAGATCCGCCGCTTCTTCGCGATCCCCGGGGGCACCCCCGACATGGGCGGCGTCTCCGCCGACGGCCGGGTGCTGTGGCTCAGCGGTCGCTACACCGGCGAGGTCTACGCGATCGACACCGTCACCGGCAAGCTCCTCGCCCGCATCAAGGTCGGTGGTGAGCCGCACGGCCTGTGCGTCTGGCCGCAGCCCGGCCGCTTCTCGCTGGGTCACACCGGCGTCCTGCGGTGAGAGCCCTCGCGGCGCTCCTGCTCGTCACAGCCTGCTCGACCGCCTCGCACCCGACGGCAGCTCTCTCGCCCCGGACGACGCCTCGCGTCACCACGTCTCCCTCGTCGCCGGCTCGAACCCCCTCGCCGGCGACGAGGGCCCTCACCTGGAGCGGCGGCCCGCGCCTGCCGGTCGCCGTCTCCGAGGTCGGCGTCGCAGCCCTCGATGACGAGGTGCACGTCGTCGGCGGGTACGTCGCCGGCCGGCCCCGCTCGACCACCCACCTGGTCCTCAGCACCCGCACCCACCGCTGGCGCACGGCCGCACCGCTCCCCGTTGCCGCCGACCACGTCGGCCTCGCCTCCCTCGACGGCAAGCTCTGGGCCGTTGGCGGCTACGGCGACCCGACCGCCCTCCGCTCCTGGGACCCCGCGACCGACCGCTGGACCTCCCACCACCCGCTTCCCTCAGGCCGTGCCGCCGGCGTCTGCGTCGCCCTCGCCGGCCGGCTCCACTACGTCGGCGGCAAGAGCAACGGCGTCGACGTGGCCAGCCACCTCGTCTACGACCCCGCGACCGACCGCTGGACCAGCGCGGCACCGCTCAACGTCGCCCGCGACCACGCCGCCGGCGCCGTCCTCGACGGCCGGATCTACGTCGCCGCCGGCCGCCCGCACGACCTCGCGTCCGCCGAGGTCTTTGACCCCCGGACCGACCGCTGGACGGCCTTGGCCGAAGTCCCCCTCGGGCGCTCGGCCGTCGCCGGCGCGGCCTTCGGTGGCCGCTTCCTGGTGATCGGGGGCGAGCACCCCGCCGAGCAGGGTGTCGATACCGAGGTCGACGCCTACGACCCGGCCACCCGCCGCTGGACCCGGCTGCCGGGGCTCCCGTCAGGGCGGCAGGGGATCGGGGCGGCCGTGGTCGCCGGCGTGCTCTACGTGCCGGGTGGGGGACCGGTCGGCGGTGGCTCGGTGCAGTCCAACGTGCTCCTCGAGCTGCGGACTCCCTGATTCGTGCGCGTCTGGCGCGTTCTGACCCGGTCGCGAGCAGGACAGAACGACTGACAGTGATCGCGGACGGGGCTAACCTTGTCCGTCTAGGGGGAATCCATGGTGCCGGTCAGACGGGCTCGGCGGCGAGGCGACGGTGGAGCCGCCGCGGTCGAGTTCGCCCTAGTCGTCCCCGTCCTCCTCGCGGTCGTCTTTGGGATCATCGACTACGGGATCTGGTTCAACAGCAGCTTGAACCTTCGTCAGGGCGTTCGTGACGGCGCGCGCCAGGCGGCCGTCTCGAACTTCTCCTCCGGCAGCGGCTGCGGCACCGTGAGCTACGTCGGATCGCCTTCCACGGACATCCGGAACCTGATCTGCTCGACGCTGGTCGCGATGAGCTTCCCGACGACCACGTCTGCCGCGGTGCGAGTGAAGTTCATCCAGAACGGCGTGCAAGCGGGCTTCGTCCAGGGCAACAACATCCAGGTGTGCGCGATGGCCATCAGCAAGTCCTTGACGGGCATCACGCCGATCCCCAAGAGCGGGCTGCTCACGAGCCAGGTCACCACCCGCATCGAGACACCCATCCTCGTCAACACGGAGACAGCTGGCGACGGCACCCGAAACCTCAGCTCTCCCGATTGGTCGTGGTGCACATGAACAGGCAGCAACGGCGTGTAGCGGACGATCACGGCGCGGTCGCGATCATCGCCGCCGTTTTCGCGCTGGTCATGTTTGGAATCGCAGCGCTCGTGGTGGACCTGGGCCAGGCACGCAGCGAGAAGCGCCAGTCCGGCAACGCCGCCGACGCGGCGTCGCTCGCGGCGGCGGAGATCCTTGCCGAGGGGGGCAACATGGCTGCCGCGGTCAGCGCGGCAAAGACGTCTGCGCTCACGAACGCGGGGACCAGCGCGACCGACTGGGTGGGATGCACTGACGGGAACGCGCTGCCCGTCAACGGCGAGGCGGGGAACGGGTGCATCACGTTCGACAGCGCAACGACGCCCAAGACCGTGCAGGTCAGAATCCCCGACCGTCTGGTGAAGGCCAACTTCGGCGGCGCCGTCGGAGTGAACAGCGTGCCTGTCACCGGCTCTGCCCGAGCCACGATCGACCAGGTCAGTCCCTGCCTCGTCTGCGTGCTGGGTAACTACGACGGGCAGAACAGCGATCTCGTGCTCACCACCACCAATGGCAGCATCGCCATCGCGGGGAACGCCGACCTCAACCCGCAGGGCAACATCGACGCCGGACCCGGAGGCCACGTCTACGTCGGAGGGAGTGTTCCTAGCAAGGGGACCGTGAGCCCGCCCCCGCCGATCCAGTTGGACAACGTCTACGACCCGCTCGGTGCCATGAAGCTGCCCCCGGCAGGCGCTGCTGCGCTCGGGAGCACCTCGGTTCCCTCCGCCGGAGTATGCACAGCCGGGCTCACCTACAGGAACCTCAACAACTGCACGTCGTTCACCTCAGGGGTGTACGTCGTGACCGAGAGCACCAACCTCGGCAACGCCCCTGTCTCGCCCGGCATGCTCGTCTACTTGGCTTGCGAGAGTGGCACAACGACGCGTGTGTCGCGCGCGTGCACCTCGGCAGACGCTGGCACCACCATCTCCGCGCAGGGCAATGCGCAGTTCAAGCTGAACGGGCTGGACGTGCCGGGTTACGGGAACTTCTCCGTCATCTTCGACCGCAACAACAAGGGGACCTACAGCGACCAGGGCACCGCGGACTCGTTCCTCAAGGGCGGCTTCTATGGTATGTCCGCAACGTTGCAGAACGGCGGCAATGCGACGCTGACGCTGAACGGGATCCTGGTGGTCGGTCACATCACGGGCAACGGCAACCCCGCCGGCATCGCCGACATCTACAACGGCTCGGACTACCAGGCGAGCACCCAGCCCTACCTGCTCAGGTAGATCAGCGATCAACCGGCGCTGACAACCGATACGATCCGGGACCGACGGAACGGGTCGTCGTAGCGGCGCAAGCTGGTGCTGATCCACACGGCGCTGAGTACCGCGACGGGGAACGTGATCGCGAGGGGGACCCACCACTCAGGTGCGTCGGCAGCCCCTTCGAGCAGCCCGCCCAGCAGGGCCGTGGGCAGGACCAATCGGGCGCTGGTGAGCACGAGCGCACCGGGCGGGGCGACGGAGTCTCGGGGGCCGTTGAGGTCAGCCCGGTAGGGCTTGCGGGTCGCTGACGACAGGCACAGGGCGACCACCAGGAGCGAGCAGCCCAGGGTGGAGGCGAGGATCGCCATGAGCTGCGTGGCGGTGGGCGCTCCGACTGCTCTCAGCGAGCCGAGGACGGCGGCCAGCGCCGCCCCCAGCAGCACAGCCTCCGCCGTGACCCTCGTCTTGGCGCGGGCCAGCAGGGCGGGGGAGTGCGGCAACGAGGCGAGCCAGACCGCGCCGGAGGCGTCGAGGCAGAAGGCGTTGAAGCCGAACAGCAGGCCGCCCCCGGCCGCGACGAGACCCGGCAGGAAGACCAGCGACTTCCAGGGCAGCCCGACCCCTGCAGCAGCGACGCCAGGCATGATCGCGAGGACGAGCGCCCCGCGGCGCAGGGCAGGGGCGCGCCAGACGCTCGCGCGGTCGGTGGCCACGAGGGCCTGGTATGCCGACACCGGCGTATGACGGCGGGGCACTTCGCGCGACGTGCGGTCGGCGCCTCGGTCCGCCGGTCGGCGCAGCGCCCATCGGCAGGCGTGGACACCAACGAGCACGCCGAGCATCGCGACGAGCGCGAGCACCACGGTCGTGGGGATCCAGTCGGCCAGGTCGCCCCGGCCGCCAGCGGTGACGGCGCGTGCCACGGCCGGCCCGAACGAGTGGTCGACGACGTCGTCGCTGTGTCCGGTGCGCACGACGACGAGCGCGCCGAGCGCGACCAGCACCATGGTGCTGCGCAGCCCTATGCGTCCGGACCTGCTACGGCGCAGGCCCGCCACGACCCACGCCAACGCCTGACCGACGAAGGTGCACGCGAGCACGAGCATGATGCTGGTGATCGCGCCCTGCCCGGTGTAACGGGTGTCGAGCGTCAGGAAGCCGGTCTCGGCGGTCAGCACCAGCAGCTGGACGATCCAGACCAGGTTCACCGGTGCGAGCACCAGCGAGGACAGGAAGTGGGTCGCCGGCCGGATCGGGTAGGCGACCAGCTGATCGGCCGGGACCAGCTCGGTGCCGCCGGCAGTGAGCGGCGCGACGACGGCTAGCACGCCGAAGCCGAGGAAGGCTGCGGGGGCGGCGTTGACGGCAGCGATCAACGCGGCCGGCTCCACCGAGTTCCGCGCGATGAGCATGATGAAGCCGAGGTACGGCACGAGGGCGGCGGCGGTGAGCAGCCCCATCCGGATCCAGGGAGAGCGGACGAGCGTCCAGCGCAGCCGCACCAGCGCCCAGACCTGCGCGCGGGCCGTCACGAGATGAGCGTGCGGTAGCGCTCGCGGCCGTCCTCACCCACGAGCTCTGAAGCGGGCGCCGCAGCGACGACCCGGCCAGCCTTGAGCACAACGGCTTCGTTGCACGCCTCGACGGCGAGATGCAGCAGGTGCGTCGACACCAGCACGGCGGCGCCCGTCGCCCGCGCCTGCCGAACGACTTCCATGGTGGCATCTACGCCGAGGGGGTCCACACCGTCGAACGGCTCGTCGAGGAGCAGCACCCGGGGCTCGTGGAACGCGGCAAGGACGACGGACAGGCGTCGACCCATGCCATGGGAGAACCCGGCCGTGATGCGGTCGGCGACGCCGGCCAGCTCGAACCGGTCGAGCAGGTCTCGGGCCCGCTCCTCCCAGCCGTCGGCCATCTCGCGCAGCCGCGCGGCCAGCTGCAGGTGCTCCCAGGGGGTGGCGCGCGGGATGAGCCCGCCGACGTCGGGGCAGTAGCCGACGGCTGCGCGGACACGGGCCGGGTCGCGGGCGGCATCCACTCCGGCCACCACGACGGAGCCGCTGCTGGGAGGGAGCACGCCTCCGAGGACGCGCATCGTCGTGGACTTCCCGGCGCCATTGCGTCCGACCAGCGCCACGGACGTCCCCGCGCCCACCGACAGGTCGAAGCCGTCGACCGCCCGGACCTCGCCGAAGTCGACGACGAGCCCTTGGACCTTGAGCACGGGTTCCACGGTGTTCCTTCGGCAGGCTGAGGCTCAGCCTAGAGCGCCAACCGGTGCCTCATGCGGCAGAGCAACTTGCCGGGCAGGCCGTAGGCGCACGCCAGGGCTGTGAGCAGGGCCACGCCGAAGACGGTTTCACCCGCCACGCCGGTCTCCCGCAGGACGTCATGCAGAAGCCAGATCCGCCAACCGCGGCCTTCGGTCTGCTGGTAGTTGGACGCTGCCCCGGCGAACACGGCACCCGTGGCGTGGACGGCGATCGAGACGGCAGCGAGGACCCGCGCTGCGTGCCTGGCCCCCGCACCCGCTCGCAGGTAGCCGCAGTACGCCAACGGCGCGCCGACGAGGAGCGCCTCGACGACCAGGCGGTTGCCGAAGAACGCCGTGCCGCCGTAGAAGCCGTTCACCTTGAGCTGAACACCGAGGTAGAGGACTGCCCCGATCGCAGCGCCGCGCGCCCACGACGGAGCGGATCGCCAGCCGCGCCAGACTCCGAGCGCCGCAACGATCGCGACCGGCGTGTAGAGCAGCACGCCCCGCAGCGGCGAGATCAGCGTGCCGGCAAAGCCCTCCAGCTCCTGGCTCACGAGCCCGTGCTCCTGCAGCCGCACCCCGACGTACTGGCGGTAGTAGCCGCCCGTGAGACCGGGGTGGCCGAAGACGGCGGCGTTCCAGCTAACCAGCAGTGCCGTGGCGGCGGCGACCCCGGCGCCGACGAGCAGTAAAGGCCGAAGGCGACGCTCCGCGATCGTCACGGCGACGACCAGGAGAACAGCGATGAGCAGCAGGTGGACGCGTGTGACAGTGGCGAGCAGGGCGAAGGAGCCCGCCCACCACCAGCGCTCGCGCTGCGCCGCACGGAGCAGCAGCACCAGCCAGAGCGCCGCGGCGCTGTGTGTCCAGAGCTCGGAGGACGCGACCGTCCAGACGGCACTGCCAAGGCCGAGCGCAACCGTGCACGCAGCAGCTCGTCGACGGCCGCCGCCCAGCTCGGCCATGACGGTGGCGAGGGAGGCCAAGGCTGCGGCTACCAGCAGCGCTGCCGTCGCGACGCCCGCGGTGTCAGGGGAAGGCTCGAACGGAGCGAGAGCCGCTTGCATCGGGACGCCGACGAGGATCACGCCCGCCGTCCGGTCGGTCACAACGCCGCCGTCGGTGCGGATGAGGAACGGATTGTCGGGCAGGCCCTTGACATCCGACAGGTCCAGGCTGCCGGTGTGCACAAGCTGGTAGGCCTCGAGGTCGGCTGCCTGGGTGTCGACCGAGACAGTGCCGTACCAGTGGCCCGTGGTGAGGAACAGCACGGCGAACCCCGTGAACAGCACCAGCCAGAAGCGCCTGCCGGTCAAGGGGCCACCGGCGCGCGCACCAGCACGACGGCCAGCCACAGCAGCGCGACGTTGCGGACGGACAGGAGCAGGGTGGGCAGCGCGTCGCCCGCGAGCAGCTGGCCGTAGCTCAGCGGGTAGACGACGTGGGTGGCGACGAGCGCGAGCCCAAGGGGTAGCAGTACGCCAGTGCGGACGGAACCTCGCGCCAGTCCCACGCACACGGGGGCCAGCACCCAGAGCAGGTATTGAGGGCTGAGCACCTTGTCGCCCACGAGCACGACCGCCACCACGGCGCAGGTCAGCCAGGCAGCTTCACCGCCGCGGACGAGGAGCACCGCCACGACAGCCAGCGCCACGAGCCCCGTCACCAGGCCCACACCCGACTCGAGGGATCCGGTGACCTCCCAGGCGTGGTGGACGTAGCGGACACCGGTGCCCATCCCGAGTGCGTGTCCCCACGCGTAGGCCGTCGCCGGCACCGCCTCGACCTGGAGCCCGCGGTCGCCCTGGTTCGACAGGGGGCTGAACAGCGGGCCGCCGGTGATCGCGACCGCCGTCCCGACGAGGACGAGGACGGCAATCGCCGTCAGAGCGGCGCGCCGGTTGCGGGTGGCCGGCAGCACGAGCAGTGGCCAGAACTTGACGAGCCCCCCCGCAGCGGCGGCGAGACCCTGGCGGACGCCGCTGCTCCGCAGCGCGAGCACGCACAGCACAGCGGGTACGAGGTCAAAACGCGTCCAGCAGACCGGTCCCAGCAGAGGCAGGCCAACGACCCACGTCCACGCGGCCACGCGGCTCTCGCGCAGCAGCGCGGCGACTCCGGCGTCGACGGCCAGCATGAGGCACGCCAGCACGGCGAAGTAGGTCGCGTACTGCCGGGCGTCGCCACCGCCAGGGACGAGGGCGACGACCGCACCGATCGGGTACTCCCACTCGTGCGGCAGTCGTCCGTGCTCCCAGAGGTCGAACGACCAGCGGCGAAAGGTCCGGACGTCGGCGAGGTTCGGTTGCTCCGCACCCCAGAGCAGCAGGGCCATCGAGAGCAGGCGACTGCCAGCCCACGCCACCCACAGTCGCCTCATGGCGCGAGACTGCCACCTGGCGGCGCCAGCAGGGCCCAGCCGTGGTCGCGTGTGACGACACGCCATCGGGCCACGCCGGTCATCAGCTGGGCCAGCGGTCCGTCCGCCGGCAGCAGCGCCGCCTGCGGGTCGTACTGTTCCAGGAACACACGCCATGACGCGTCGCCGCGGGTGGCAAGGTCGTAGTCGTGCAAGAACGCGTGGCCGTACCGCTCCGCGCGTCCGTCCACGACGAGACGCACGGCCTTCCCGTCCGTGTAGATCAGGTAGCCACTGAGGTTGTAGTCGTTCAGGAGCCTCAAGGGCTCCGGCTGACGAGCCAGCTGCTGCGCGATCGCGCGCGGAGTTGTCGAGGGGAGGAGTGGCTGCTGAACGTACTGCGCAACGGCGACGACCGGCGCGAGTGCCGCCAAGGCAGCAACGGCAAGGCGGGGCACCGCGAGTCCGCCCGAGGGCATCTCATCAGCCAGCCGCGTGACCGCGACCGGGACGAGCAGCAGTGTTGCCGGGCCGGTGTTGCGGTAGGCGAGCAGCCCGAAGCCGATCGCGAACAGCACGTAAAGGACCTCGGCGCGGGGCACCGATCCCCGGCGCGCCCAGCAGAGCAGGACCACGAGCACCAAAGCTGCGAAGCCCCAGGTGGAATGGATGACGAAGGTGGTCGGCTCCCACTCGCTGATGATCCCCTTCGCAGCGCTGCCCACGGTGAGGGACGACAGCAGCAGAGCCGGCCCAACGGGCGTGGCCGCGGCGACGAACAGCGCTGCGACGGCGCGAACCGCTAGCGGCACCACATCGTTGAAGCCGGCCCGCCTGCGATCGAGGACCGCTGCGGCAGCGAGCACCAGCAGGACAGCAGGGACCAGGACGAACAGGCCGTGCACCCAGGCCCAGAGCCACGTCAGCCCGAGAAGTGGCAGCCACCGGGGGAGTTGTCCACGCGACAGGTAGTCGTGAGCGACGCCGGCCAGCCAGACGACGAACAGCAATGACGCCGTCTGCGGCCGCTCTTGCATGTAGCTCGAGAGCGGCACCAGTGCCAGCCCGAGCACGAGGGGCGCGGCAGGGCCACCGGCACGGCGGGACACCTGCCGTGCGACAGCCAGGCAGACGGCCAACACCAACATGGCCCTGAGCAGCTGTACCCCTCGCAGCCCGGCGACGTCGTCGACCGCGGCCAGCACTACCTCCGACAGCCAGGCCGTAGCGTGCCAGTGGACGGTGGGGCGCGTGTACGCCCAGGGGTCGGGGTACGGAAAGCTGTGGCCGTGCAGGTGGTAGGCCCCCGCTCGGATGTGCCAGAAGACGTCAGGGTCGCGGAGCGGGCCGGCGGACAGCACAGCGACGCAGCTCGCCAGGGCGGCGCTCAGCAGCGCCCAGGCGTCAGTGCGCGCCGATCGGAGGTTCAGCAGTTGGCCGTGGTGACGTGGGCCTTGACGCTGTCGCACGTGCCCTGGAAGGCGTCGTGGACTACCCCGCCCAGAGCGAACACGACGAGAGCGATGACCGCCGCGATGGCGGAGACGAGCAGGCCGTACTCCACCGCAGAGGCACCGCCATCCGTGGCGTCAGCGGCTCGCCAGCGCTTCGCGACACGGCGGCGGATCATGAGCTCTCCTCGGTGCGGCTAGCAGTTCTGCGTCGTGGTGGTGCTCGCCTTGATGCTGCCGCAGGTGGTCGTGAACGCGTCCTTGATCACGCCACCGAGGGCGAAGATCACCACGACGATCACCGCGGCGATGGCCGCGACGAGCAGGCCGTACTCGACGGCGGACGCGCCAGCGTCTTCCCTTGCAGCGGTGATCCTGCGCAGTCTCGTGAGCATTGTGTCCTTCCCCTGCCGTCTGGTCGTCGGCACCCGCCGGAGTGTGCGCAGCGGGTGCCGCCCCTGTCCAGATGCAGAAGCGCTAGAGGAGTGGGCTAGCAGGTCTGCGTGGTGGTCGTGCTGCTCTTGATGCTGCTGCACGTGTTCTTGAAGGCATCCTTGATCACGCCACCGAGGGCGAAGATCACGACGACGATGACAGCGGCGATGGCGGCGACCAG
>JAODNF010000075.1 GCA_025464915.1 Frankiales bacterium
GTGGTCGCCCATACGACGTCGCGGCACTCCTCCTCGGGCACGGCGAGCTGGCCGGTTGCTGCTGCGTGCTTCGCCATCACGCCGATGCCGATGAGGCGCTGACGGTTGATCTCCCTCAGCATGTCGGCAGCCGCTTGCTCCGAGCCCGCCGCGCCGAGAAGCGCGCGGGTGAACGGCGCGACACGATGAGCAGTCGCGGTGAGCAAGACAGCCTGCATCTGCAAGCGCCCGGCAAGGTTCGGCTCGGCGATGAGAGCCCGGACCTCTGGCCGTTCGTGGAACAGGATCTCGTCGTCGTCGCCACCGATGGTGATGTCCCAAGCCCGGTGCAGCAGCGTTGGCTTGTTGCCGAACGCCGCATAGATCAACTCGGCCGAGACGCCCGCCTGAACTGCGATGTCCTTGACCGTCGTGCGTCCGTAGCCGCGCTCGATGAACAGATCCCTCGCTGTCTCCAGCACGGCGCGTCGCGTCGCACGCGCCTGCTCCTGGCGACGCGAGCTGTCATAGGGCCGCTTGACGGGCTCGCTCATCTTGGATACACCTTCACTGTACTCGATACAAGGTCACTGCAGCGATTATGGAGCACCGCATGACGACGGCGAGCGAGTGGACCAGCGTGGCCCGTGGATGGGACTCCCATCGCGATCAGGTCGAGCAGATGAAGGCCCCTCTGACCGCTGAGCTGCTCGCTGGCCTGGCCCTGCGACCAGGCGAGCAGGTCCTGGAGCTCGGGGCCGGTACCGGCGAGCTCGCACTGCTCCTGGCTGACGCCGTCTCGCCAGGAGGGCGGGTCATGGCCACAGACGTCGCGCCCGGCATGGTCGAGCTCGCCCGCAGAACCACAGCTGATCGGCCGGCCATCGATGTTCGCGAGGTGGACGCGACCAGCACAGGGCTCGAGTCCGCGAGCTTCGACGCCGTGGTCTTCCGCATGGGCCTGATGTTCGTCCCCGAACCGGCCGAGGCTCTCCGTGAGTGCCGCCGGGTGCTGCGCCCAGGTGGCCGTGCGGCGATGGCGGTCTGGTCCGGGCCTGGCCAGAACATGTGGCTCACCGCGGTGGGCATGTCCGCCATGATGCAGGGCCTCGTGCAGGGCGGTCCGCCGACCGGTCCCGGCGGCATCTTCTCGCTCGGGGAACCCGAGCAGCTGGAGAAAGCCGCGCGCGACGCGGGTTTTGCCGACCTCGAGGTGCGTCGCATAGCGATCTCCGCCAGGTACGCATCCGCCGATGAGCACTACGACAGCGTGGAGCAGCTCGCCGGCCCGTTGCACCTCGCCCTGGTCTCGGCGACGCCGGAGCAGCGGGCGGCCGTCAAGGCCAGTGCTGCAAGCCTGATCGAGCAGTACGCCACGGCCAGCGGATATCAGCTGCCTGGAGAGGCCCTTCTGCTGTTGGCTCACTGACGCGGCCATCCCCGCGTGGTCTGAGGGCTGACGGTCCCACCTGCGCGGCACAAGACCTCGCGCCGGGTCGCGGCATGCACCGGCTCCTTGGGGTCCGAACGGAGAAGTGTGCCCGGCTCAGTTCGCCGCACCAGCAGGCATGATCCGGGAAGGAGGACTCTGCGCGGGCACTGAGCGCGGGGACGCCAGCCGCCGTGCCGGACCGAGGTCGACTCCCTGGCTCTGGATCGCGTCGCGCCGCCTCGTCCGGCTCGCGAGGCTCGCCGTCCGCACTCCGCTGTCGATGGACTCTGGGCCCTTCGGCCCTCCGATGAGGGACCTTCCTCACTGCCTTGAGACGGCCGGAGTTGGTGGCATGGTCACAGGTGGTCTTCCGGGTCACCCCGACCAAGGGACATCCCATGCATCGCAAGACCTTTGACACCCTCGCCTCGTCCATGGCTCTCGTCATGGCAGCCGTCCTGCTGGCCGCTTCAGGCCTGCTGTTCTGGGCTCACTCGTTCGTCTCCGACAACGTGCGCGAGCAGCTCTCGTCCCAGAAGATCTTCTTCCCGGCCAAGGGGTCGGACGGGCTGCAGGATCCGCTCATCAAGCCCTACCTGACGAAGTACGCAGGTCAGCAGCTCGTCAACGGTGACCAGGCGAAGGCGTATGCCGACCACTTCATCGCGGTGCACCTAGCGAAGAGCGGTGGCGGCAAGACCTACTCCTAGCTGTCCGCGGCTGCGCAGGCATCTCCCGACGACACGGTGCTCGCCGGCCAGGTCGCGACCGCCTTCAAGGGTGACACCCTGCGCGGCCTGCTTCTCAACGCCTATGCCTTCGGGACCAAGGCCAAGGTCTCCTTCGTCGCCTTCTGGATCGCCCTCGGGAGCGGGCTGCTCCTGCTCGTCCTCGCAGGGCTGGGGATGCTGCACGCGCGGCGCACCAGCTACGACGTCGCACTGCACGTTCCCGGCTGGCACCCTGAGAACCAGCCTGCCGTCTGACCGATCGGCGTCACCGAGGCCCCGTCAGAGCTCTGGCGGGGCCTCGCGTTGTCTTCGGCTGTCTGCGCAGCCGGTCGTCAGGGCTGCCGGGCACACGTGAGAAGCAAGCCCCGACCGGGTAGCACTGCTCCGTGAACGAACAACCCACGCGAACGAACCAACGCGACGCGAGAGACGTCGTCGAGGAGCTGGCGCGGCGACAGGCGGCGCAGGACATGACCTTCCTCGACCTGTTCGTCGCCGAGGACATGGTGAACCACGCCGCGGGACCGCAGGGGCGTGAGGGTCTTCGTCAGATCTTGGAGACCATCGAGCACGACCTCGGACCGCTGTCCTACGAGCAGCACCACCTGGTCGCCGAGGGCGATCTGGTGGTGCAGCACGTCACGGTGCACGGGACGCACCGCGACTCCACCATGCCGCTCCTGGACGGGATGCCGGTCTCGGGGCGGCCTGCGACCTGGAGGTTCATGCACATCTGGCGGGTCGCGGAGGGCCTGGTCGTGGAGCACTGGGCCTGTCGGGACGACATGGGTCTGGTCGAGCAGCTGGGATCCGGCTGATGAGAGCGCTTCACGTGGGACTGCGCGTCTGCGTTCTCGAGCGCTCGCTGAGCTTCTACCAAGCCCTCGGCTACGAGGTGATCGGCGAGGTTCCCGAGACCGGCATCGGTCACCTCACCATGCTCAAGCTGCCTGGGGACGACTTCGTGACACTGGAGCTCGTCTCCCACCCCGACTTCGTACCGGGGGGTGGCGACTCGCCGCTCAGTCACCTCGTCCTCCAGGTGGACGACATGGAGGTCGCGCGCACACAGCTGTCGGCGCGAGGGTTCGACGTCGAGGAGGCAACTTCCCCGGACGGCTCACCGGACTTCTGGACTGCGAGAGTCGCCGACCCTGACGGCAACTGCATCGAGCTGGTGCAGTGGCCCCCAGGTCACGCGGTCGGCCTCACCGCGGCCGACTTCGCCTGAGCCTGCGAGCACTGCGCAAGGACGTTCTGCGCTCCAGGGAGGACCTTCGCCTCTACGGGCCGTCGATACGCCCGACCAGGCTCGGGGAATGACAAAGCGACCTGCCGCCCGGTGCCTCGACCTGGTCAAGACCTTCGGCTCCGGTGACACCACCGTCCAAGCGCTGGCGGGTGTCACGGTGGAGTTCGAAGCCGGTGCCTTCACGGCGATCATGGGTCCGTCCGGATCCGGCAAGTCGACCCTGATGAACGTGATGGCGGGCCTGGACAGCGCTACAGGCGGCGAGACGTGGATCGATGACACGCCGCTGTCAGCGATGAAGGACAAGGGCCTCACCGCGTTGCGGCGCGACAAGATCGGCTTCATCTTCCAGCAGTTCAACCTGCTCCCAACCCTGAACGCCCGGGAAAACATCACCCTCCCGATGGACATCGCCGGCCGCAAGCCCGATCCGGTGTGGCTCGCGCAGGTGGTCGCCGCCGTCGGGCTGGGCGACCGGCTCACGCACCGCCCCGACCAGCTCTCAGGGGGTCAGCAGCAGCGCGTCGCCGTCGCCCGGGCCCTGCTGGCTATGCCGGCGATCGTGTTCGCCGATGAGCCGACCGGCAACATCGACTCCCGCGCCGGAGCCGAGGTGCTGGGACTGCTTCGTCGCTGCGTCCGTGAGCTCGACCAGACGGTCGTGATGGTGACTCACGACCCGGTCGCTGCCTCGTACGCCGACCGCGTCATCTTCCTGGCGGACGGTCGGCTGGTCGCCGAGCTCTCAAGCCCCACGGCCGACTCCGTACTGGATGAGATCAAGCTGCTCGAGGGTGTCGCGGCATGATCCATGTGATCTTCCGCAGCTTGCTCGCCCGCAAGCTGCGGCTGCTGATGTCCACCTCAGCGATCGTGCTCGGAGTGGCCTTCGTCGCCGGCTCCCTGACCCTGACCGACACGCTCGGCCGCGTCTTCGACAACCTGTTCGTGGACCTCAACGCGCAGACCGACCTCGAGGTCCGGGGGCATGTCGCCATCGACGGTGCCACGGGTCCGGCCGTGCTCCGTCAGCCCGTGCCGTCGCACCTGCTCGCGACCGTCGCCGCGATCCCAGGCGTACATGCCGTGACCGGCGACGTGAGTGGCTACGCGCAGATCATCAGCAAGGACGGCACCGCCTACAAGACGGGCGGCGCGCCAGCGGGGGGCGTCAACTACGACGCCAACCCTGCGACCTCAGCGGTCACGATCCGCAAGGGCAGAGCGCCCGCCGGACCGCTCGAGGTCGCCGTCGACGTGGCCACCGCCCGCAAGGCGGGGTTCCAGGTCGGTGACCGCATCACCGTCCTGCTGGCCTCGGGGCGCCAGGAGCCGATCATGACCGGCACGTTCGGCTTGGGTAAGAACGACAGCCTCGGTGGCGCCAGCATCGTGGCGTTCGAGCAGGTCACAGCAGAGCGCCTGCTCGGACGTCCAGGCGAGTACGACGACCTCCGCATCGCC
>JAODNF010000076.1 GCA_025464915.1 Frankiales bacterium
GCCCCGACATCGCCGACTACAGCACCGCCCTGCGCGGAGCCCGGGCGGCGCTGACCGCCAGCCGCCGGTAGGTGCTGAAGCCCTCCTCGGCGCCGCTGCACGAGGTGTACGACGCGGCGCTCCTCGACCTCGACGGCGTGCTCTACCTCGACTCCGAGCCGATCGCGCAGGCAGCCGGCGCGGTGGAGACCGCGCGCGCGGGCGGCATGCGCACCGCCTTCGTCACCAACAACAGCTCCCGGCGGGCCTCGACCGTCGCCGAGCACCTGAGCGAGCTCGGCATCGCTGCGACCGCGCAGGACGTGGTGACCAGCAGCCAGGCCGTGGTCAGCCTGCTGCAGCGTCGGCTGCCCTCCGGTGCGACCGTCCTGGTCGTCGGCAGTGACGGACTCGCGGACGAGCTGGCCGAGGGTGGTTTCGTCCCCGTGCGGGAGGCCCGGGGCGTCGCGGCCGTGGTGCAGGGCCTCGAGCCGAGAACGGCGTGGACGGATCTCGCGGAGGCCGCTGTCGCGATCGCCGCAGGCGCCTTGTGGGTGGCGGGCAACACCGACTCGACCTTCCCGAGCCCGCGCGGCCTGCTGCCCGGCAACGGCGCGATGGTCCAGGCGCTGGTCCACACGACCGGGCGGCGCCCGGTCGTGGTCGGCAAGCCGGAGCCGGAGCTGTTCCGCGCCAGCGTCGCCCGGGTGGGTGCCGAGCGACCTCTGGTCGTGGGCGACCGGCTCGACACCGACATCGCCGGGGCGAACCGCGCGGGCCTGCCCAGCCTGCTGGTGCTCACCGGCGTGACGACCCGCGAAGACCTGCTCGCCGCACCGCCGGACCACCGGCCGACCTACGTGTCGTCGGACCTGCGCGGCCTGGTCACGGCGCATCCGGACGCTGTGGTCTCGGGGGACACCGCGCGGTGCCGCGAGGCGACCGCCGGCCCCGACGGGGCGAGCGACGACAGCGATGACGCGCTGCGCGCGATGTGCTCGCTCGCCTGGGTCAGATCAGGTTCGTGAGGCGCAGCATGTCCAGCGGGCTGGCCTGCACCCGGACCTTGCCGGTCGCGAGGGCGCTGGGCACCGCCTGCCGGCCCTCGACCAGGGCGATCAGGTCGTCACTGCTCACGGACAGGCGCACCTGGGCCTTGGCGTCGTCGCCGGTCGTGAGCCCGACGATGCCGTCCTCGCACAGCCGGCCGGACCAGGTCACGCCCAGGTCGTAGACCTTGACGGAGACCGACCGGTCCAGCACGTACCGCGCGCGCACCTCGGTCGGCACCTGCGCCAGCATGTCCACCAGCGAGCGCAGTGCCGTGTCGCACTCCGCCTCAGTCGCCACGCCGTCCCCGAACCACGAACCTGACGGTAGTCGACTCGCGGTAGCGTGCTCACGCGCGGCGACGGTGCCGCCCGAGGAGGACTCCGTGAACGACGCGCTCAAGGGCTACCTGGCACTGGCCAACGGACTGACCGAGGTGACGCGCCAGCGGGCGACAACCGCGGCCAAGGCCCTCGTGGCGCAGGGGGAGGCGGCTGCCGGCTCCGTCCAGGCGATCACGGACGACCTGCTCGCGCAGAGCAAGAGCAACCGCGAGGCCGTCACCGCCCTGGTGAAGTTCGAGGTGGACAAGGCCCTCGGCCGGGTCGGGCTCGCCACGGCCGAGGAGGTCAGCGAGCTGACCGCCCGCATCCGCCAGCTCGAGAAGGAGCTGCGCGAGGCGAAGAAGCCGGGCGCGGCCAAGGCAGCGCCCGGCAAGAAGGCCGCTGCCAAGCAGGCGCCCGTCAAGAAGGCTGCCGCCAAGAAGGCGCCGGCGAAGAAGGCTGCCGCCAAGAAGGCTGCTGCCGAGAAGGCGCCCGCCAGGAAGGCAGCCGGTGCCTGAGCAGGTCGACATGGCGCTCGCGCTGCTCGACGGTCTGGACGACAAGCCGGTCGCCGAGCACGTCGAGGTGTTCGACGCGGTGCACCGCTCGCTGCAGGACGCGCTGGCCACGCTCGACGAGGCCTGAGCTGGCGCGTCGCGCGCGTCTGGACGCCGAGCTGGTACGACGCGGGCTGGCCAGGAGCCGTGAGCACGCGGCGGGCCTCATCGCCGACGGCCGCGTGAAGGTCGGCGGCGCGGTGGCCACCAAGCCGGCGACGGCCGTCGACGCGGCCACGGCGGTGCTGGTCGAGGAGGATCCCGGGGACCAGTGGGTCTCTCGGGGCGCCCACAAGCTCATCGGCGCCCTCGACGCCTTCGACGTCGACCCCACCGGGCGCCGCTGCCTCGATGCCGGTGCCTCGACCGGCGGGTTCACCGACGTCCTGCTGCACCGGGGCGCGGCGCACGTCGTCGCCGTGGACGTCGGCTACGGGCTGATCGCCTGGAAGCTGCGCACCGACGAGCGCGTGACCGTCGTCGAGCGCGTCAACGCCCGCAACCTGGAACCGGGGCAGGTCGGCGAACGCGTCTCGCTCGTCGTGGCCGACCTGTCGTTCATCCCGCTCGGCCTCGTGCTCCCCGCCCTCGTCGCCTGCACCACGCCGGACGCGGACCTGCTGCCGATGGTGAAGCCGCAGTTCGAGGTGGGCAAGGAGAACCTCCCGTCAGGTGGCGTCGTCCGGGACCCGGCGGCCCGGGCAGGTGCGGTACGACGGGTCGCGGCGCAGGCGGGCGAGCTCGGGCTGGGGGTGCTGGGCGTCGTCGCCAGCCCGCTGCCCGGTCCGAGCGGCAACGTCGAGTTCTTCCTGCACCTGCGCAGGGGTGCGCCGCCGCTGGACGACGCGGACCTGCTCCGTGCGGTGGAAGCGGGACCGCAGTGAGAGGCTTTCCCCCGTGACCCGCTCCATGCTGCTGCTCGCCCACACCGGCCGTCCCAAGACGGCCGAGGCGGCGCGCAACGCCGCGCTGCGGCTGCAGGACGCCGGCGTCGAGGTCCGGCTCCTCGCGGAGGAGGCCGAGGACGTGGGCATCTCGGGCGAACTGTTCGACGACGGCCGGGAGGCGGCGCAGGGTGCTGAGCTGGTGCTCGTGTTCGGCGGCGACGGCACCATCCTGCGGGCGGCCGAGGTGGCGCGCGACACCGGCGTCCCCCTTCTCGGCGTGAACCTCGGGCACGTGGGCTTTCTCGCCGAGGCCGAGCTCGTCGACCTCGACGGCACCATCAACCGAGTGCTGGCAGGGGAGTACGAGGTCGAGCAGCGCATGACGATCGACGTCACGGCCACGCACGAGGGCCGGCCGCTTTGGTCGACCTGGGCGCTCAACGAGGCCTCCGTCGAGAAGGCGTCCCGGGCCCGCATGCTCGAGCTGGTCCTGGAGATCGACGGGCGTCCGCTCTCGCGCTGGGGCTGCGACGGGGTGGTGGCGGCGACGCCTACAGGCTCCACGGCCTACGCGTTCAGCGCCGGGGGCCCGGTGGTCTGGCCCACCGTCGAGGCGCTGATGGTCGTGCCAATCAGCGCCCACGCCCTGTTCGCCCGCCCGATGGTGATCGCAGACAGCTCCGTCATCGCCATGGAGGTCCTGGCCAGCGGCGCGACGGCGATGCTCGCCTGCGACGGCCGGCGCAGCACCGAGCTTCCCCACGGTGCCCGGGTGGAGGTCCGACGCGGCTCCGTCCCCGTCCCGCTGGCCAAGGTCACCCGACCCCGCACGTTCACGGACACCCTCGTCGACAAGTTCGACCTGGTCGTCGACGGGTGGCGCGGGCGCACGTCCCCCTGATCCCCGGCATCCGCTTGTAGTGTCGAACGCATGCTCGAAGAGCTGCGCATCTCCGGACTGGGCGTCATCGAGGACGCCGTCCTCGAGCTGGCGCCTGGGCTGACTGTCGTCACGGGTGAGACCGGCGCCGGCAAGACCATGGTGGTCCAGGGCCTGTCACTGCTGT
>JAODNF010000108.1 GCA_025464915.1 Frankiales bacterium
CTGACAGACTGGACGTCTCATGGAGCGCTTCAGCCCGGCCACGCGCGCGTGGTTCACGGGTGCCTTCGAGGGCCCGACGGCGGCCCAGGAGGGGGCGTGGGACGCGATCTCGGCCGGCTACGACACCCTGGTCGTCGCGCCGACCGGGTCGGGCAAGACGCTGTCGGCGTTCCTGTGGTCGCTCGACCAGCTCGCGTCGTCCCCGCCGCCGGAAGACCCGAAGCGGCGCTGCCGGGTCCTCTACGTCAGCCCGCTGAAGGCGCTCGCCGTCGACGTCGAGCGCAACTTGCGCGCCCCGCTGACCGGCATCCGGCAGGCGGCGCAGCGACTCGACCTGCCAGTCCCCGACATCCGGGTCGCGACGCGCTCCGGCGACACGCCTGCGGACGAGCGGCGGGCGTTCAACAAGACGCCGCCGGACATCTTCATCACGACACCCGAGTCGCTCTTCCTCGTCCTGACGTCGGCCGCACGCGAGTCCCTGCGCGGCGTGGAGACGGTCATCATCGACGAGGTCCACGCGGTCTCAGGGACCAAGCGCGGCGCGCACCTGGCGCTGTCGCTCGAGCGCCTCGACCAGCTCCTCGATCGGCCCGCCCAGCGGATCGGCCTGTCGGCGACGGTGCGGCCCATCGACGAGGTCGCGCGGTTCCTCGGCGGCGCCCGACCGGTCACCGTCGTGCAGCCGCCGGCCACCAAGACGATCGAGGTCTCCGTCATCGTACCCGTCGAGGACATGACCGAGCTCGGTGAGGCTCCCGCCTTCGAGGGCTCAGCGGCCGGCAACGAGCGACGGGCATCCATCTGGCCGGCGCTCGAGGAGCGCATCGTCGACCTCGTCGAGGCGCACCGCTCGACGATCGTCTTCACCAACAGCCGCCGTACGGCCGAGCGGCTCACGTCGCGGTTGAACGAG
Source organism: Frankiales bacterium (assembly GCA_025464915.1). Classification (GTDB taxonomy): domain Bacteria; phylum Actinomycetota; class Actinomycetes; order Mycobacteriales; family SCTD01; genus RYN-111. Next base: position 917 of record JAODNF010000108.1, read on the forward strand.
ATCGCCACCGAGCGGGCCCACGGGCCGCTGCCGGATCTCGACTCCTTCCCTGCGGCGCACCCCGGCCAGGGCGGCATCGGCAGACCGGCTCCGAGTCAAGGTCTGCCGGGTCCTGCACCATGGGGCAACGGCATCGGGCAGGGCGGCGAGGGCAAGGTCGAGATCGCCCGCGCGCACCACGGGTCGGTGTCGCGCGAGACCCGCGTCGAGATCGAGGAGGCCCTGAAGGCGGGTCGCCTCCCGGCGGTCGTCGCGACCAGCTCGCTCGAGCTCGGCATCGACATGGGTGCCGTCGACCTCGTCGTGCAGGTCGAGTCACCGCCGTCGGTCGCCTCGGGCCTGCAGCGCGTCGGTCGCGCCGGCCACCAGGTCGGAGCCATCAGCCGCGGTGTGGTGCTTCCCAAGTACCGCGGCGATCTCGTGCAGTGCGCGGTGGTCGCGGAGCGGATGGTGCAGGGCGGCATCGAGGCGACGACCTACCCGCGCAACCCGCTCGACGTGCTGGCCCAGCAGGTCGTCGCGATGTGCGCCCTCGACAGCTGGGAGGTCGACGAGATGGCCGCGGTCATCCGTCGTGCCGCACCGTTCGCGTCCCTCCCGACGAGCGCCTTCGAGGCCGTCCTCGACATGCTCTCCGGCCGCTACCCGAGCGACGACTTCGCGGAGCTGCGGCCCCGGATCACGTGGGACCGCGTCACCGGCGTCCTCGCGGGAAGGCCTGGGGCGCAACGACTTGCGGTCACCTCCGGTGGCACGATCCCGGACCGCGGCATGTTCGGCGTCTTCCTCGTCGGCGAGAAGAAGAGCCGTGTCGGCGAGCTCGACGAGGAGATGGTCTACGAGTCCCGCGTCGGTGACGTGTTCCTGCTCGGCTCCTCCGCCTGGCGCATCGAGGACATCAGCCACGACCAGGTCCTCGTCACCCCCGCCCCGGGCCAGCCGGGCCGGATGCCCTACTGGCACGGTGACGCACCGGGCCGGCCGATCGAGCTCGGCCGCGCCCTCGGCGCGTTCCTGCGCGAGGTCGTCGCGCTGTCCCCCGCCGATGCCCTGGCGCGGCTGACGGCGGCCGGGCTCGACGCCTACGCGGCGGACAACTTGCTCGGCTACCTGGCGGAGCAGAAGCAGGCGACCGGCGTGCTGCCCGACGACCGCACGATCCTCGTCGAGCGGTTCCGCGACGAGCTCGGCGACTGGCGACTCGCGATCCACTCGCCCTTCGGGGCGCAGGTCAACCAGCCCTGGGCGCTGGCGCTGTCCGCGCGGCTGCAGGAGTCCACCGGCCTCGACGTCCAGTCGATGCACTCCGACGACGGCATCGTGCTGCGACTGCCCGAGACCGACGAGGCACCGTCCGGGCTCAGCGCCATCTTCGAGCCCGACGAGATCGAGCAGCTGGTCCAGGACCAGGTCGGCGGGTCGGCCCTGTTCGCGGCCCGCTTCCGCGAGTGCGCCGCGCGCGCCCTGCTGCTCCCCCGCCGCAACCCGACCCGTCGCACTCCGCTGTGGCAGCAGCGGCAACGGGCCGCGCAGCTGCTCGGCGTCGCGTCGCAGTACGGCAGCTTCCCCATCGTCCTCGAGACGATGCGCGAGGTGCTGCAGGACGTCTTCGACGTGCCCGGCCTGGTGTCGCTGATGCAGGACGTGGCGGCGCGCAAGGTGCGGTTCGTCGAGGTCGAGACCCAGCAGCCGTCGCCGTTCGCGCGGTCGCTGCTGTTCGGCTACATCGGCCAGTTCATGTACGAGGGCGACTCCCCGCTCGCCGAGCGGCGCGCGCAGGCGCTGTCGCTCGACACCGCACTGCTCGCCGAGCTCCTCGGCCAGGCGGAGCTGCGCGAGCTCATCGACGCCGACGCCCTCGCCGAGGTCGAGCGCGAGGTGCAACGGCTGCACCTCGAGCTGCGCGACGAGGAGTCCGTGGCCGACCTGCTGCGCGTCGTCGGCGACCTGTCGACCGCCGAGCTCGTCGTCCGCGGGGCCGAGCCGGCCTGGCTCGCCGCGCTCGAGGAGCAGCGCCGCGCGATCCGGGTCCGGATCGCCGGCGAGGAGCGGTGGGCCGCGATCGAGGACGCCGGCCGGCTGCAGGACGCCCTCGGCGTCGCGCTCCCGGTCGGCATCCCGGAAGCCTTCCTCGAGCCCGTGCGCGACCCGATCGGCGACCTGGTCAGCCGCTATGCCCGCACCCATGGTCCTTTCCTGGCAGGCGATGCGGCCGTGCGCTTCGGGCTCGGCATCGCCGTCGTCGACACCGCCTTGGCCCGGCTGTCCGCGACCGGGCGCGTCGTGCACGGCGAGTTCCGCCCCGGCGGCAGCGGCCTCGAGTGGTGCGACGCCGAGGTGCTCCGGTCGCTGCGCCGCCGCTCCCTCGCCAAGCTCCGCAAGGAGGTGGAGCCCGTCCCGGCGACGTCGCTCGCGCGCTTCCTGCCGGTCTGGCAGGGGATGGGTACGTCGGGAGGGCGCGGCATCGACGGCCTGGTCCGCGCCGTCGAGCAGCTGCTGGGGGCGCTCGTCCCCGCCTCGGCCCTCGAGACGCTCGTGCTGCCGTCGCGGGTCGCCGGTTACGAGCCCGCGATGCTCGACGAGCTGACGTCCTCCGGCGAGGTGCTCTGGGCCGGCGGCGGATCCCTGCCCGGCAACGACGGGTGGGTGTCGCTGCAGCTCGCCGACTCCGCCGACCTGATGCTGCCGGCGGTGCTGGCGCTCGAGAGGTCGG
>JAODNF010000130.1 GCA_025464915.1 Frankiales bacterium
CGTCATCCTCGACGATGACGGCAACGACCTTCCTCCCGGGAAGATCGGCACCGTCTGGATGAAGATGGGTGACCGCACCTTCGAGTACCACGGTGACAAGGAGAAGACGAAGAAGTCCTGGAACGACCGGGGCTTCTTCACGGTCGGCGACGCGGGCGAGATGGACGAGGACGGCTACCTGTTCCTGCGCGACCGCAAGGTCGACATGATCATCGCCGGGGGCGTCAACATCTACCCCGCCGAGACCGAGGGCGTGCTCATGCAGCACCCGAAGGTCGGCGACTGCTGCGTCTTCGGGATACCCGACGACGACGCCGGCGAGCAGATCAAGGCCGTCGTGCAGCCGGCTGAGGGCGTCTCGACAGACGGGCTCGAGAAGGAGCTGCTCGACTTCTGCTTCGAGAACCTCGCGAAGTTCAAGGTGCCGCGCTCGATCGACTTCCTCGACGACTTCCCGCGCGACCCCAACGGCAAGGTCTACAAGCGCAAGCTCCGCGACCCGTACTGGGCCGGCCGCTCCTCACAGCTCGTCTAGGAGACGCAACCGCATGTCTGAAGAGGTCTTGAGTGCTCCGCACATCATGGAGTTCCCCTACACCCGGTCCACCGGGCCGGTCGTGGGGGCGTTCCTGACCGGCCTGCGCGACCAGAAGGTGCTCGGCTACCAGGCCTCCGACGGCCGCGTCATGTGCCCGCCGCCGGAGTTCGATGCCGGCACCAACGCGCCCGTCGACGCGGCGGGGCTGGTCGAGGTCGGCGCTGAGGGGGTCGTGACCAGCTGGTCCTGGAACCCCGTGCCGCGGGACGGCAACCCGTTCGACCGGCCCTTCGCCTGGGCTCTGGTCAAGCTCGACGGCGCGGACTCGAGCATCCTGCACGCGCTCGACGCCGACCGTGGCGCCATCTCCACAGGCATGCGCGTGAAGGTCCGCTGGGCCGAGGAGCGCGTCGGCTTCATCAACGACATCGCCTGCTTCGAGCCGGCCTAGGAAGGACGACGATGTCCGAACCGATCACAGGGATCACCACCCCGATCCGGATGGAGTACCGGTACACCCCCGGCACCGCCACCAGCCTGTTCCTCCGGGCGATGAAGGAGGGCCGCTTCGAGGGCCGTCGCTGCCCGAGCTGCCAGAAGGTCTACTTCCCGCCGCGCGGGGGCTGCTCGATGTGCGGGGTCGAGTTCGCCGAGTCGGTGCCTCTGAAGAACACCGGCACCATCGCCACCTACACCGTGGTCAACGTCAACTTCGCCAACCGCACGGTCGACCTGCCGTACGTCGTCGCCGAGGTCAAGTTCGACGGTGCCGACGTCACCACGTCCCTGCTGCTCAAGGGAGTCGGCGTCGACGAGGTCCGGCAGGGCATGCGCGTCGAGGCCAAGTGGATCCCCGAGGACGAGTGGGACTTCTCGCTCGCCAACATCAGCCACGTCGAGGCGCTCGACGAACCCGACGCCCCTCTCGAGAGCTACAAGGACGCCATTTGATGCGCGACGTCGCCATCGTCTCCTTCGCGCAGCACAGCCAGCGCCGCGAGGACAGCCGCAACGAGATCGAGATCCTGCTGCCCGTCATCCGCGACGCGCTCGCGCCGATCGGGCTGAAGACCCAGGACATGGGCTTCACCGTCTCGGGCTCCACCGACTACCTCGCCGGGCAGGCGTTTGCCTTCGTCTCGGCGCTCGACGCCGTCGGTCCCTGGCCGCCCATCAGCGAGTCGCACGTCGAGATGGACGGCGCCTTCGCGCTCTACGAGGCGTGGGTCCGCCTGCAGCACGGCGACATCGACACCGCCCTCGTCTACTCCTTCGGCAAGAGCTCTCCCGGCGACGTCGGCCGCGTGCTCGCGCTGCAGCTGGAGCCGTACCTGCTCGGGCCGCTGTGGCCGGACGCCGTGAGCCTCGCCGCGCTGCAGGCGCGCGCGCTGCTCGACAGCGGCAAGGCGACCGAGAAGGACTTCGCGCGGGTCGTGGCCCGCAGCCGCAGGAACGCCCGGTCCAACCCCTTCGCCCAGCTCCAGGGCGACGTCGACGAGGCGGCCCTGCTCGAGGAGCCCCTCTACGCCGACCCGTTCCGCCTGCACGACCTGCCGCCGGTCACCGACGGTGCCGCGTGCATCATCCTCGCGGCCGGAGACCGGGCCCGTGAGCTCTCGGACAACCCGGTGTGGATCAAGGGCATCGACCACCGCATCGACCTGCAGGCCCCCGGATCGCGCGACCTGACGGTCAGCCCGTCGACGAAGCTCGCCGCGGAGAAGGTGGGCATCCCTGCGGACGTCGACCTCGCCGAGATCCACGCGCCGTTCAGCAGCCAGGAGCTGATCCTCATCGAGGCGCTCGGCCTCGACGAGAGCAAGACCGCCATCAACCCCTCAGGTGGTGCGCTCGCCGCCAACGCGGTGATGGTCGCTGGGCTCCAGCGCTTCGGGGAGGCGTTCAACCGGATCCAGGCGGGTGACGGGAAGAACGCAGTCGTGCATGCGACCGGCGGCCCGTGCCTGCAGCAGAACCTCGTGGCAGTGCTGGAGGCAGGCAAGTGAGCGGCAACCTGGCCGCGGTCCTCGGGACCGGGCAGACCAAGCACGTCAGCGCGCGCAAGGACGTGAGCATCGCGGGCCTGGTCCGCGAGGCCGCGGACCGCGCGCTGGCCGACGCCGAGCTCGAGTGGAAGGACATCGACGCCGTCGTCCTCGGCAAGGCACCCGACATGTTCGAGGGCGTCAT
>JAODNF010000215.1 GCA_025464915.1 Frankiales bacterium
GGTCGAGAGCGTGCCGGGCGCGCGCGTCCTCCTCGGTGTTGTCCGAGGGGACGCGCTCCTGGCGCGGGTTCGGGGGAACGCGGTCCAGGTAGGGCCCGTAGCCGAGCAGCACCTCGGCCTGAGCCAGGGCGGTCAGCGACTCGGGGGTCTGCCAGTCGCGCCCTGCCGGCCCGAGACCGACCACCACGACCGAGCCGACGCCCTCGACGGCGGACGCGACGGGCAGTGGGCCGTGCTGGGACGACGGCAGCACCGCCATCGAGAAGTACGGCACGGTCGAGGGGTCGACGTCCACGAGCTTCGCGGTTCGCTGGACATCGGTGGACGCCCGCTCGACGTAGTAGGCCTCGTCGAGGCGGCCGGAGGCCTCCAAGGCGGAGCGGACGTTCTCGAAGGTGCGACCCAGCTTCATGACGGCAGCCGGCCCTCCGAGAGAGAGCCGCTCGACGAGCTGGTCGACGGGCAGCGTGCCGGGCAGGACCTGCAGGACCTCCTCGGCCTCGACCAGAGGAGCACCGAGGGCGGCGGCGGACGCGGAGACCGACGTGACGCCGGGGACGACCACCGTCTCGTAGCGGTGGGCCAGCCGCTTGTGCAGGTGCATGTAGGAGCCGTAGAACATCGGGTCGCCCTCGGCCAGCACGACCACGTCGCGGCCGGCGTCGAGGTGCACGGCCAGCCGGGCGGCGGCCTCCTCGTAGAACTCCTCGAGAGCACCGCGGTAGCCGCCCGGGTGGTCCGTCGTCTCGACGGTGAGCGGGTAGACGAGGTGCTCCTCGACGACGTCTTCGCGCAGGTACGAGCGGGCGATGCCTAGCGCGATCGACCGGCCGTGCCGGGCCGAGTGGAACGCCACGACATCGGCGGTGCCGAGGATGCGGGCGGCCTTCACCGTGACGAGCTCGGGATCACCGGGTCCGAGACCCACGCCGTACAGCGTCACTGCTCGACCACCGTCGCAAGCGCGTTGACGGCAGCGGCGACGATGGCCGAGCCGCCCCGCCGTCCGCGCACCACGAGGTGCTCGAGGTCCGAGGAGATGAGGGCCTCCTTGGACTCGGCCGCGCCGATGAAGCCGACCGGGATCCCCAGCACAGCAGCCGGTCTCGGTCCACCGGCGGCCACGAGGTCGAGCAGGTGGAACAGTGCCGTCGGGGCGTTGCCGATGGCGACGACCGCACCCTCGAGGCGGTCGCGCCACAGCTCGACGGCCATCGCCGACCGGGTGTTCTCTCCGGCCGGCCCGACGTGGGGGAGGGTGCAGATGACGTCGTTGTCCTTGGGCAGCCGCTTGCGCGTGATGCCCGACGCGACCATCTGCGCGTCGCAGAAGATCGGGGCGCCGGCCTGCAGAGCGTCGTAGGCCGCGTCGTACACGCCGGGCGAGAAGGCGACGTCCGTCGCCAGGTCGACCATGCCGCAGGCGTGGATCATCCTCACCACGACCCGCTCGAGCCCGCCCGGGAAGCGGTCCAGCGAGGACTCGGCCCGGATCGTCGCGAACGACTGCCGGTAGATCTCGGCGCCGTCCTTCTCATACGTCACTGAGCACGTACCCCTTCGCTGTGGCCGTCCGGATCACGGCCCCCGTCGGCGCCCCGCAGTGGCGGTCGCACCCCGACCAGTGAAGCGGACGCGGCCCGGGGCCCAGGTCGGCCGCCGCGTCGGACCGTATGTCGGCCAGCGCTTTCGCGCACGCCAGCCCGGCGCAGGCACTGACCCCGACCCACGGTGACGAGGGGTCGGTGACGAGTCCGGTGGTGTCAGCAGAGCGGGGTACGACGACGGTGCGCCACGGCGTCAGCTGCACGTCGTGCGCGGCCAGCCGCCCCAGCACCTCGGCGGTCAGCCGGCCCAGCGGCGGGAGGGCGACGACCCGGTCGCCGTGGGTGCCGAGCGCGACCGGTGAGCCCGCCTCGACGAGGTCGCCGAGCGGGCGGTCCCAGGTCAGCTCACGGATCCGCCACTCCGTGGTGCGGATCGCCAGGAAGTGCGAGGCAGCCTCGAGCAGCGTGGCCACCGTCCCGGGCCCCGCGTCCCTGCTGTCGACCAGCAGCCGGTCGCCGACCAGTGACAGGTCAGGTCGTACCGAGAGGACGTCCGCCTCCCCGACTCCGATGAGGAAGCGGCCAGGCAGGGGGTCGAGCGACTGGATGCCGGCATCGATCTCGGCGACCATGTCGCGCAGGCCGCGCAGCGGGGAGGCGACCACGTTGCGCGCGGTGTCGTGCGTCTCCGAGGGCAGCAGCCCGGCGTCGGCCAGCATGTCCCCGAGACCCTCGGAGGTGCGCAGCCCGCGCAGCTGGACGTTGCCGCGCGAGGTCAGGTCGAGGCTGCCGTCCCCGAAGGAGGCGGACGCCTGGGCGAGCGCCCGGAGCTGGCGGGCGGTCAGGTAGCCGCCGGGGACGCGGACCCGCACCAGGCCGCCGTCGACCGCCTCGTGGACGCGCAGCGCCCCGGGACAGCGGTCAGGGGCGGTGCGCACGCCGAAAGCCTAGGATGGCCGGGCAGTCGGCAGGGAAACCCGGTGAGAGTCCGGGGCTGTCCCGCAACGGTCCGCTCGCCTTCGGCGACGTGGTAGAGCCCGAGCACCTCCCGGCAGCGTCATCCGACGGCAACCTCCGAGGAGAGAGCGTGCCCCGCGTCCTGCTTCTGTCGACGTCCGACACCGACCTGCTCAGCGCCCGCGCCTCCGGCGCGGACTACGCGCTGGCCAACCCGACCCGCGTGCCCGTCAGCGGCCTCGCCGACCTGGCCGAGGGCACCGACCTCGTCGTGCTGCGCCTGCTCGGCAGCCGCCGGGACTGGGAGGAGGGCTTCGCGGCCCTCGACGGCCTGAACCAGCCGCTCGCGGTCGTCAGCGGCGAGCTCCTTCCCAACCCCGAGCTGATGCTGGCCTCGACGGTCCCGGTCGGCGTCGCGCAGGAGGCGCACGGTTACCTCGCCCAGGGCGGCAAGGACAACCTGCGCAACCTGCACGCGTTCCTCTGCGACACGGTGCTGCTCACCGGCGAGGGCTTCGACCCGCCGCAGGAGCTCCCCGCGTGGGGTCACCACGAGCGGGCGGGTACGACGACGGCGACCGGCTCGGTCGTCAGCGTGATCTTCTACAGGGCCCACGAGGTCTCCGGCAACACCGCCTTCGTCGACGCGCTCTGCACGGCGATCGAGGCCAAGGGCGGCACACCCCGACCGCTGTTCGCCGCCAGCCTCCGCACGCCCGACAGCGGCCTGCTCGGGGCGCTGCAGGGCTCGGACGCCATCATCACCACCGTGCTCGCGGCCGGCGGAACCCGGCCGGCGACCGCCTCCGCCGGCGAGGACGACGAGGCCTGGGACGTCGGCGCGCTCGCGACCTTCGACGTGCCGATCCTGCAGGCGCTCGCCCTCACGAGCAGCCGCAGCACCTGGCTCGACAGCGACGACGGCCTCAGCCCGCTCGACACCGCGACCCAGGTCGCCATCCCCGAGTTCGACGGCCGCATCATCACCGTCCCGTTCTCCTTCAAGGAGATCGACGAGGACGGGCTCACCGTCTACGTCGCGGACGAAGAGCGCTGCGCGCGGGTCGCCGGCATTGCCGTCCGGCACGCCGTGCTCCGGCACAAGCCCAACGCCGACAAGAGAGTCGGGCTGGTCCTGAGCGCCTACCCGACCAAGCACGCCCGCATCGGCAACGCCGTCGGCCTCGACACCCCGGCGAGCACCGTGAAGCTGCTGGCCGCCCTGCGCGAGCGCGGCTACCGCGTCGGCGAGCTGCCGGAGGACGGCGACGAGCTCTTCCATGCTCTCATCGAGGCCGGCGGCCAGGACCCCGACTGGCTGACGGAGGAGAAGCTCCGCGGCAACCCGGTCCGCATCGGGGCAGCGGCGTACCGGTCGTGGTTCAGCACCCTGCACCCGGACTTCCAGGAGTCGGTGGAGAAGGCCTGGGGGCCCGCCCCCGGCGACCTGTACGCCGACCGCAGCGCCGACCCCGACGGGGAGATCGTCATTGCGGCGCTCCAGGCCGACAACGTCGTGCTCATCGTGCAGCCGCCGCGCGGCTTCGGGGAGAACCCGGTCGCGATCTACCACGACCCCGACCTGCCGCCGTCGCACCACTACCTGGCGGCCTACCAGTGGGTCGCCGGCACGGTCCAGGGCGATGCGCTCGTGCAGATCGGCTAGCACGGCAACCTCGAGTGGGTGCCCGGCAAGACCCTCGGCATGTCCTC
>JAODNF010000227.1 GCA_025464915.1 Frankiales bacterium
TCGACCTCGACCCCCCAGATCGCCTTGCCGACCGTGCCGGGCCGCGGCTCGAAGGACTTCTGGTTGAACGTCGCGACGGGCGATGTCTCGGTGAGCCCGTAGCCCTCGAGCACCTTGGTGCCGAAGACCTCGGCGAACCGCTCCAGCACCGTCAGCGGCAGCGCTGCGCCGCCGGAGAGCGCGCTGTTCAGCTTGGGCCGCAGGTCGCTGGACTTGGCCGCCTCGAGCAGGCCGACGTACATCGTCGGCACGCCCATGAAGATGGTGCACTTCTCGTCCACGAGCAGCTGCAGCGCCTGCAGCCCGTCGAACCTCGGCAGCATGACGACGGAGGCGCCCACCCGGAACGCGGTGTTCATGCAGCAGGTCTGCCCGAAGGTGTGGAACAGCGGCAGGCAGCCGAGCACGGTGTCGGATGCGCTGATCTCGAAGGAGTGCTGCGCCGAGACCGCGACGTTCATCGTCACGTTGAGGTGGGTGAGCTCGGCACCCTTCGGCTTCCCGGTCGTGCCGCTCGTGTAGAGGATGACCGCCGTCTCGTCGGCCTCGCGCGGGATCAGCGCGTCGATCGGCGTCGCCTCCAGCGCCAGGTCGTCGATGCGCTCGATGGTGGCGTCGCCGCCGTCCATCACGGCAAGGACCGGGATGCCGGCGAGCTCGGCGCCCTTGGCACCCTCGCCCAGCAGCGGCGCTGCGCAGATCAGGGTCTTCGCGCCTGAGTCCGTCAGGACGTACTCGATCTCCTCGGCCTTGAGCAGCGCGTGGACCGGGACCGCGACACCGCCGAGGGCGAGGGTCGCGAAGTAGGCCAGCGGGAAGTGCGGCGTGTTCGGCAGCAGCAGCGCGACCTTGTCACCCGGGCCGATGCCCCGCTCCCGCAGCACCGCGGCGTACTGCTTGGCGTGCGTCCAGAGCTGGGCGTAGGTGAGCCGCAGGTCACCGAGGACGACGGCGTCGTTGTCGGGGAAGCGGACGGCGGACTCGGCGAGGATGCTGGCGATCGTCAGGCTCATGGGACGGATCCAACCCCAGCAGCGGTGTCCTGCGCGAGTCCCGCCCGCACACCGATCAGGCGTCGAGGTTGGGCGCGCCGTCAGCCCAGCGGGGCCCGACCCACTCGAGCGTCGCCGTCCGGCTGTCGTCGTCGTGCCGCTCGAGCCGCACCTCGACGTGGCTGTCCGACAGCTGCTCGACGATCCCCTCGCCCCACTCGACCACGACGACGGAGTCGTCGATCTCGATGTCCAGGTCGAGGTCATCGATCTCGACCCTGCCGGCGTCGCGCAGCCGGTAGGCGTCGACGTGCACCAGCGGCACCCGTCCCTGGTGGACGCGGGCGATGACGAACGTGGGGCTGGTGACGCGAGCCGTGACGCCGAGGCCCTGCCCGATCCCCTGCGTCAGAGCGGTCTTGCCGGCGCCCAGCGGGCCCGAGAGGACGACGAGGTCGCCCGGCTGCAGCACGGCGGCCAGCCGGCGTCCGAGCGCCTGGGTGTCGTCGACGGTCGCGAGCCTCACGACACCAGTCTGACGGCGAGCGCGAGGTCCTCCCGCAGCCGGGTCATGGCCTCGCCGTTCGGGCCGCCCCGCAGGGCAGCCGCGGGGTGGAAGGTCGGGAGCACCCGCTGTCCGTCCACCTCGTGCACCCGTCCCCGTACTGCTCCCAGAGTGGTCCGGCCGAGGAACCAGGTCGTCGCCGACAGACCGAGGGGTACGACGAGGGCCGGCGTCATCTCCCCGAGCTGGCGCGTCGTCCACGGCCTGCAGTTCGCGGTCTCGACCTTCGACGGGACGCGGTTGCCCGGCGGTCGGCACTTCACGGTGTTGATGACAGCGACGACGTCCCGGCTCGTCCCGGCCTCCTCGAGCAACCGGTCGAGGAGCTGTCCGCTGCGGCCGACGAAGGGGACACCCGTCTCGTCCTCCCTGGCACCGGGCGCCTCGCCGACGATCACGAGGCGCGCACCGGTCGGGCCGCTCCCGACGACGACCTGGGTGCGGGTGCTCGCCAGCTCGACGCAGCGGGTGCACGCCCGCATCTCGTCAGCCAGCACGCGCGGCGGTCCTCATGGCCCGGCGGACCAGCGCTCGCAGGTGGAGGGTGACCATCGCGGCCTTCTCGAGCTGCACCATGTGGCCGGCCCCCTCGACCACGACGAGCTGCGCGTCGGGAAGCGCCGCGGCGAGGGTGCGGCTGTGCGACACCGGCGTGATGACGTCCTTGCTGCCGACCAGGACGAGGGTCTCGACGTCGCGCAGCTTCTGCGCGGCCTTCAGCTTGTCGTGCGCCATGAAGGTGTCGTAGAACTCGGCGATCACGTCGACCGGGGTGTCGGCGGTCATCTTCTCGACGAACTCGACGAGGGACGGGCTGACCTCGTCGACGCCGAACGCCGCCCGCTTGGTGGCCACGAAGGCGAGGTCGGTGCCGAGACGGCGCCCGCCCTCGAACAGCTGCGGCCGGCCACGCATCCCCTTCGTGAGGTAGGGAAGCACCCGGCCGGTCACGTGCTGCATCGCGGCCGGCAGGCCGAAGGTGACGGAGGCGAGCTTTCCCGTCGAGGTGCCGATGAGGGCGACGCCGGTGACCCGGTCACCGATGAGAGCGGGGTACTGGTCGGCGAGCGCCATGATCGTCATGCCCCCCATGGAGTGCCCCACGAGCACGACCCGGCCGGTCGGGGCGCAGCCGTCGATGACGGCGCGGAGGTCGCGGCCGAGCTGGTCGATGGTGGCGTTCCCTGCGGAGCTGCGGCCGCTCTTGCCGTGCGAGCGCTGGTCCCAGAACACCAGCTTGCCCACGTGCTCCTCGGCGAGCGCGATCCGCTGGTAGTGCCAGACCGCGAGCTGCTGCGTGTAGCCGTGGCAGAAGACGACCGTGAGGTCGGCCCGCTCCGGCCCGACCTCCTCGACGTGCAGCGGCACGCCGTCATCCGCGACGACCCGGCGCACGCGGTCGGCGGGCAGCCGGAAGAACGGCTCCTCGGAGTCGGGGTCCGGCGCGAGGCGGGTGCGCCCGACGGCGTACCGCTCCGCTGCCAGGCCGGCAGCAGCGCCGACCGCGACGGCACCGGCGACGGCGCCGAGGACTCCGGTACGACGCTTCACAGCTCCCCCACGTAGGTCCGCGGGACGCGGGCCCCCACCCGGGTCACGATCTCGTAGTCGATCGTGCCCGTCGCCTCGGCCCACTCGAGGGCACTCGGCCCCGACGCGCCGAAGAGCAGCACCTCGTCGCCGGCCCGCACGTCGTCGTCGCCGACGTCGAGCACGAGCTGGTCCATCGCGACGGCGCCCGCCACGGTGTAGCGCTTTGCCTTGATCTGCAGGGGAACCGCGTTCGTGGCGTTGCGCGGGACACCGTCCCCGTAGCCGAGCGGGACGAGCGCCAGCGTCGTCTCCGACGAGGTCGAGTAGCGGTGCCGGTAGCTGACGCCGGACCCCGCCGCGACCCGCTTCGTGAGGGCGACGTGGGTGCGCAGCGACATGGCCGGCCGCAGGCCGAAGTCGCCGAACGCGGGTGCCGGCTGCAGGCCGTAGATCGCCGCGCCGGCGCGCACCAGGTCGTAGTGGGTGTCGGGGTCGGTCAGCAGGGCCGCCGAGTTGGCGAGGTGCCGGACCTCGGGCTGCAGCTCCGCCGAGTGCCGAAGCGCGTCGGCGAACAGCGCCTTCTGCTCCCGGTTCGTCGAGTGCCGCGGACCGTCCTCGGCGGTCGCGAGATGGCTCCAGACACCGCTGACGTCGATCGCGCCGGTGGCCTGTGCCTTCGTCGCAGCCTCGACCAGCTCGGGCCAGTCGGCCAGGGTGCAGCCGCCACGTGACAGGCCGGTGTCGACCTTGAGCTGCACCCGCGCGGTGCGACCGAGGGACTCGGCCGCTGCGACGACCCGCTCGAGCTCGGCGACCGAGTAGACGCCCAGGTCGACGTCCGAGGCGATGCCGGGGGCGAGGTCGTCGGACGGGGTGTAGAGCCAGGCGAGCACCCGCTGGTCGATCCCTGCCGCACGGAGCGCCAGGGCCTCCTCGAGGAAGGCGGTACCGATCCAGGTAGCGCCCCCTGCGACGGCAGCACGGGCCGACGGCACGAGCCCGTGCCCGTACCCGTCGGCCTTCACGACCGCCATGACCTGCGCGGCACCGACTCGGGCGCGCAGGTCCGCGACGTTGTCGCGGATCGCGCCGAGGTCCACCACGGCCGTCGATCTCACGCCCTTCAGTCTCGCAGCAATGCCTCGCGGACAGCGGCAGGCCACGCCTCCAGCACCAGGGCGGCGCTGGTCGAGACGCCACCGGTCGACAGGCTCGCGGCGAGCCCGTGCAGGAAGGCCCCGGTCGACCCGGCCTCGAGCGGGTCGAGCCCGCGGGCGAGCAGGGTCCCGATGCCGCCGGCGAGCACGTCGCCGGTGCCCGCGGTCGCCAGCAGCGCGGAACCCGTGGTGTTTACCCGGGCCGGACCGTCTGGCCCGACGACGACAGTGGCGTCGCCCTTCAGCAGGACGTGCACGCCGAGGTCGGCGGCCAGCCGTCGGGCGGCGCTGATCCGGTCCGGTCCCACCTCGGTGCCGAAGCGCGCGAACTCGCGCTCGTGCGGGGTCAGCAGTGTCGGCGCCCAACGGTCCCGCAACAGGCTCGGGTTCTGCGCGCAGATCGTCAGGCCGTCGGCGTCGACGAGAACCGGCACGTCCTGCGCCAGCACCTCCTCGACGCAGTCGTAGGACGTCACCCCGATCCCGGGCCCGACGACCCAGGCCTGCACCCGACCGGCGTCCCTGACGTGCTCCGTGACGACCGCCTCCGGCCAGTGGTCACGCACTCGGTCCGCCGCGCTGCCGGCGTACCGGACCATGCCCGCGCCTGCCCGGACTGCCGCACCGACGCAGAGCAGGGCCGCGCCGCTGTACTCCTCCGAGCCCGCCGCGATGCCGACCACTCCGCGCGTGTACTTGTCGCTGATCCGGTCGTCCGAGGGCAGCGTCACGCCCGTCAGCGCCTCGACCGGCGCCGTCGGCAGCTCGAGCCCGATGTCCACGACCACCAGCTCACCGACGTTGTCGCGCGCGACCAGCAGGCCCGGCTTGCACGTCCCGAACGTCACGGTCACGTCAGCGCGAACCGCCCCGTCGTGCACCTCACCTGTGTCCGCGTCGACGCCGCTGGGGACGTCCACCGCGATCACGAGCGGTACGCCGTGAAGGGCCGGCACCGCGACCCGCAGTGGTCCCCTGGCACCGATCCCGACGATCCCGTCGAGCACCGCCTCCGCCCCGGCGACCGCGTCATCGGTGCCGACGCGGCCGCCCGCCCGCAGGAACGCCTCCAGCGCGTCCTGCACCGGCGTCGCCATCAGCACCGACACCACCTGGCAGCCCCGGCGGGCCAGGTTCACCCCTGCCCACAGCGCGTCCGCGCCGTTGTTGCCCTTACCCACCAGCAGGACGACGCGGGCGCCGTAGACGAAGGGCAGCCGCCTCGCGGTCTCGACCGCGAGCGCCGTGGCTGCCCTGGCCATCAGGGGAGCCCCCGCCGCGAGCAGCGGCTCCTCGGCAGCCCGTACCTGCTCGACCGTGTGCGCCCGGATCACGCGGTCTCCCCGATGACGACTGCCGTCGCGACACCGCCGTCGTGGGACAGGCTCACGTGCCAGGTCGCGATGCCGAGCGCCTCGGCGGCCTCCCTGGCGGCCCCCGTGACGATCAGCCTCGGCTTGCCGTTGTCCTCGTTCACGACCTCGGCATCCGTCCACGGCAGCCCCGGCGCGCCGAGCACCTTGGCTACCGCCTCCTTCGCCGCGAACCGCGCGGCGAGCGACTCGATCCGGGTGACCAGCAGCTCCTCGCCGGTGTAGAGCCGCTCCCGCAGCTTCGGCGTGCGCTCCAGCGCTGCGGCGAGCCGGGCGACCTCGACCACGTCGACGCCCACCCCCACGATGCTCACTGCGTCATCTTGGCACCGCGCACGACCTCCGGGCCTCAGCCGCCGTCGGCAAACCAGTCTCGGTCGGGCTGCTCGCCTCGGGCATCTGGGGACGGCGCGGGCGCGACGTCGGACTCCTCGACCAGCTCGGCCGGGTCCACCCGCACGGATTCGAGCTCCTGCAGGGGTACGGCGAAGCGCGTCATGCCCTCAGCATGCACCTCAGAAGCGGGCGGTCGCGCCCTTGGACGTGTACCTGAAGCAGGAGCAGTCGGTGAAGAACGCCAGGTCGCGGGCCGAGCTCGAGACGAACAGGTGCGAGGGCGTCAGCGCCGCGTTGCCGAAGGAGACGGCCGTGCTGAAGTGCGGAGCGACTGTCAGGGCGCCCCGGTAGATCGCGTCCGAGCGCAGGCCGCCGCCGGCCTTGGCGCCCTCGATGGTCAGCAGGATCGAGTCACATGCGGCGAGGGCGAACAGCAGGGCGGTGCGCTTGCCGGAGAAGTTCTGTCCGGCGGCCTTGTTGAGGGCGAGGCAGGTGGACTCGCCCTTTCCGGTGATGCCGGGGTCGTTGCTGTCGCTGACGTCGTAGGCCGGCGCCCAACCGATGCCGAGGGCCCCGTTGTTCGCGCCCTTCGGCGAGAGCGACTCGAGGTTCGTGTAAGGGTCGTTGTAGGTGCTGATGCCGTAGCGCGGCTTGTACTGCTGGGTCTGCGCCGAGTTCTGGAAGGCAGTCAGCTCGAGGTCCGCCACGATGATGTGGTCGACGTTGTTGCCGTTGAAGTACTGCACCGACGAGTTCTGCCCCTGCGACGCGTCCGTCCACTGGTAGACGAGGGCGCCGGGGTAACCGGCCGAGGCGAGGGCGTCCTTGATCTCGGCGGCAACGCGCGTGCCGGCCGGCGTCGTGCTCGTCAGGATGCCCAGCTTGGGGGCCTTGCCGCTCTTGGCCTGGCCGAGTCGCTGGTCCCAGCCGCCGAACCAGCCCTCAGCCTTGAGCCTCGAGACGAGGACCGGCGCGAGCTTGTCCCAGGCCACCATGGTCGACATGTAGTAGGTCCCGGCGTACGCCTGGATCGCCTTGCTGTCGAGCATCGCGGACCCGGCGCTGAAGATCGGGACGTGCGCCTTCGCGAAGCACGCGCGCATGTTCTCGGTGTCGAGGGTGGTCACCGGGCTGTAGACCGCGATCACCTTGCGGTCCTGGGTGAAGTCGGTGCAGGCCTCGAGGCCCACCTTCACCGGGTCCGCAGCGACGTCGGCCGTCTTCGTGTCGCGGAAGAGCATCTTGACCTTGCGGCCGAGCAGCCCGCCGTGCTTGTTGACGTAGTCGGCGACCGCGTTCGCGTCGGCCTCCAGGTCGCCGGGGTCCAGGTTGATGCCGAGGCCTCCCGCGACGGTGTGCAGGTCGTTCACGGTGAGCGCGCCGATGTAGACCGTGGTCTTGTCCCAGCCGGGACCGGTCGGAGGGATGGCGGACGCCGACGCCGTGCTTCCGGTGGTGGAACCGGGTAGGGCCACGCCGGTCGTACCGCTCGTGGCTCCCGACGAGCCACCCGCAGCCGTCGAGGCGCCGCCCGTGGTCGTTCCCGGCAGAGCCACCCCCGTCGACGTGCTGCCCGAGGGCGTGGTCGCCCCTGTCGTACCGCCGCTGGTGCTGCCGGCCAGGCCACCGTCACCGGCCGAGCCCACCTGCGACTGCTGGGACAGCGGGACGGTCGTGCCGCAGGCTGCGCTCAGGGCGATCGCAGCGACTGCGAGGGCAAGACGAAGGGAACCGCGGTGGGGCATGACCCCACTGTGGTCCGTTTCGCCCGTGTCGCGCCATGTGACGATCCCCCACAAGGGGGACCGGACGACGGGTGGAGCCCCTACTCGACGGTGACGGACTTCGCGAGGTTGCGCGGCTGGTCGACGTCGAGGCCGCGAGCGCGGGCGATCTCGGCCGACAGCACCTGCATCGGGACGATCGTGAGCAACGGCGTGAGCAGTGACTTGGTGTCCGGGATGCGGATGACCGTGTCGGCGTAGGGGGTCACGCTCTCGTCGCCATCGGTCGCGATGACGATGGTGCGGGCGCCGCGGGCGCGGACCTCCTGCACGTTGTTGACCAGCTTGGCCTGCAGCGCGTGCCGCGGAGCCAGGACCACGACGGGCGTGCCCTCCTCGATCAGGGCGATCGGCCCGTGCTTGATCTCGCCGGCCGGGAAGCCCTCGGCGCTGATGTAGGCGAGCTCCTTGAGCTTCAGCGCGCCCTCGAGGGCCATCGGGTAGCCGACGTGCCTGCCGAGGAACAGCACCCGCTCGGCGTCCTGGAGCTCGCGGGCGAGCTGGCGGACCGGACCCATCCGGTCGAGGACCTCCTGGATCAGGTCGGGCATCTCGAGCAGGTCGGCCAGGTGCGCCCGTACCTCGTCGGTGTCGCGGGTGCCGCGCACCTGCGCCAGGTAGAGGCCCACGACGTAGACGGCGGCGAGCTGGGCCATCACGGCCTTCGTCGACGCCACCGCGACCTCGGGCCCGCCGCGCGTGTAGAACACGGCGTCTGCCTCACGGCTCACCGTCGAGCCGACCGTGTTGGTGACGGCGAGGACCCACGCCTTCTGGGCGCGGGCGTGCCGGAGCGCCTCGAGGGTGTCGGCGGTCTCGCCGCTCTGGCTGATCGCGATGACCAGCGTGCTGCGACCGACGACCGGGTCGCGGTAGCGGAACTCGCTCGCCATCTCGACCTGTACCGGCAGCCGGCACCAGCGCTCGATGGCGTACTTGCCGACCAGTCCCGAGTGGTACGAGGAGCCGCAGGCGATGATGACGACCTGCTCGATCTGACGGATGTCGTCGTCGCTCATCGACAGCTCGTCGAGGTGCAGCAGGCCGTCCTCCTGCATGCGGCCGCCGAGCGTCTCGCGCACGGCGGCGGGCTGCTCCTCGATCTCCTTGAGCATGAAGAACTCGT
Organism: Frankiales bacterium; assembly: GCA_025464915.1. Lineage (GTDB taxonomy): Bacteria > Actinomycetota > Actinomycetes > Mycobacteriales > SCTD01 > RYN-111. The sequence goes on from JAODNF010000227.1 coordinate 8,867, forward strand.
GCCCGCCCTTCTCGGCGGCAGCGGTGTCCCAGTCGACGTGGTAGGTCTCACCGTCCACGACCGTGCCGCCGAGGTCGGTCACGACGACGCCGGAGCGGCGCACTTCGACGACCTGGTCCTGGTCGACGGCCCGCGCCTCGCGGGTGTGGGCGATGAAGGCGGTGACGTCGGACCCCACGAAGTTCTCCCCGTCGCCGAGGCCGATGACCAGCGGCAGGTTGCGGCGGGCAGCGACGACCAGATCCGGCTCGTCCTGGTGGGCGACGACGAGGACGAACGAGCCCTCGAGGTCCTTGCAGATGGAGCGGACCGTCGCGGCCAGGTCACCGTCGTACCGCTCCTCGACCAGGTGCGCCACGACCTCGGTGTCGGTGTCGGACCGGCGTGCGTGGCCTCGCTCCTCGAGACCGCGCACGAGCACCTCGAAGTTCTCGATGGTGCCGTTGTGCACGACGGCGACCTTGCCGGCACAGTCCTGGTGCGGGTGGGCGTTGCGGTCGGTGGGCGGGCCGTGCGTGGCCCAGCGGGTGTGGCCGATCCCGAGCGTGCCGGCAAGCTCCTTCTCGGAGATGGCCTTCTCGAGGTTCGCGAGCTTGCCGGCCTTGCGCTCGACCAGCAGGTCAGACCCGCTCAGGATCGCGACCCCGGCGCTGTCGTAGCCGCGGTACTCCAGGCGTCGCAAGCCGCCCAGCACGACCTCGAGGGCCTGCTGCTCACCGACGTAGCCCACGATGCCGCACATGGGCCCAGGCTAGTCCGCGGCCGCCTGCTGAGCGTGCAGCGCGCGCCTGAGGTCATCGCGCTGCTCCAGCACCACGCGCCGGGCACCGGGCGGCAGGTCGGGGTCCTCCAGCAGCCGTCCCGTGAGCGCTAGCACCCCAGCGTCGACGAGCGTGCTCGGGAACATCCTCGCGGTGAGCGACATGGCGAGGACGGGCGAGAGGGTGGCCCAGAGGCGAGGCACGACGTCGACGTACGGCTCGACGAAGGACGTCAGCAACCGGTCCTGGCCGCGCTGCCAGAAGCCGGCACCGATCGCGCGCGCCTGCGCGTTCGTGACGCGCCCGCTGGAGAGCCGTTCCCACGCCGTCAGCTTCAGGGTGTGCTCCGGCAGCGCCGCCCGGGCCGCCTCGGCGTGCAGCTGGCCGGTCGCTGTGCGGTCGGAGGCGAGCTCCCGCTCGATGTCAGGGACCTCGACCTGTCCCAGCGCGGCCGCACGGCGCACCACGAGCCAGCGGAGCTCGTTGTCGACGGTCAGCCCGTCGGGCACCTCTGTCCCCCGAAGCAGGCCCTGCAGGTGCCGGGCGTCCGTCGTCGCCTGGACAGCCGCCCTGGCCCGCACCAGCTGCAGGTCAGAGCCGGGATGGATCGTCGACGCCGCCCAGTTGAACCGAGCGAGCCGCGTCATCAGCCCGTCCTGCTCCGCGGGCGGGGCGTACAGGGAGGCGCTCGTCTGGGCCTGCGCGAGCAGCGTCTCCGCCAGCGACGGGTCGCCCTCGGCAGCCACGGCCGCCAGGACCGTCCGCACGTGGTCGCGCGCGGGCAGCTCCCCGTCGCGGGTCGCGTCCCACAGCGCACCCCAGCAGAGCGCGCGGGTCAGCGGGTCGGTGACGCGGGCGAGGCCGTTCAGGACCGTCGACCACGAGCGCTCGTCGAAGCGCAGCTTGGCGAAGGTGAGGTCGCGGTCGTTGACCAGGACCAGGTCAGCCGGCCGAGCACCGGGGACGACGGTCTCGACGCCCGACACCTCCACCGGCACCCGCTCGCGCAGTGTGATCCCGCTGCCGTCGTCGTCGTAGAGCCCGACCTCGACGACGTGCCGGCGCAGGACGTCGCCCTGCTGGACGACGACCAGCTGGTCGCCTTCCCAGCGGGGCCGCAAGGTCGCGACCCCGCTCGTCTCGAGCCACTCCTTCGCCCACGGCTCGAGGTCACGGCCGCTCGCCGCCTCGAGCTCGACGAGCAGGTCCTTGAGGTCGGTGCTGCCGAAAGCGTGCCGCGCGAGGTAGCTGCGCAGGCCGGCGAAGAACGCTTCCTGCCCGACGAAGGCAACGAGCTGGCGCAGGACGGAGGCGCCCTTGGCGTAGGAGATCCCGTCGAAGTTGAGCAGGGCCGAGCGGTTGTCCTTCACCTCCCCCGCGACCGGGTGCGTGGTCGGCAGCTGGTCGGCGCGGTAGCCCCAGGCCTTGCGGCCCAGGCAGAAGTCGGCCCACGCACCGCTGAAGCGGGTGCCCTCGTCGGTGGTGTGCAGCCCCATGAACTCGGCGAACGACTCGTTGAGCCAGATGCCGTCCCACCAGCGCATCGTGACGAGGTTCCCGAACCACATGTGCGCCATCTCGTGCGCGATCACCTGCGCCCTGAGCCGCCGCGCGCCCTCGGTGACACGGGACCGGTAGACGAACGACTGGTCGTTGAAGGTGACCATGCCGGGGTTCTCCATCGCGCCTGCGTTGAACTCCGGGACGAACACCTGGTCGTAGCTGTCGCCGAACGGGTAGCGCGAGCCGAACGCCTGCTGCTGCAGGTCCAAGCAGTCCGCGGTCACCTGCAGGATCTCGTCGGCGTCGAAGTGCGGCGCGAGGGAGGCCCGGCACCACGCCCCGATCTCGATGCCGTCGTGCCACCGGGTCACGCCGTGCCACGGTCCGACCGCGACGCTCAGCATGTACGTCGACAGCGGCGGTGTGACGTCGAAGACGTGCCGCTCGCCGTCGTGGCTGCCGCGTGCGTTCGACCGGACGACGTCGTCGTCGCCCGCCACGACGGTGAGCCGCATCGGGGCCTTGATGTCGGGCTGGTCGAAGCAGGCGAAGAAGCGCTGCGCGTCGTCGAGGAAGGCGTTGCCGTACACGTACGCGGCGGAGTCGGCCGGGTCGACGAACCGGTGCAGACCCTCACCGGAACGCGTGTACGCGCACCGCGCCACGACCCTCACCTCGTGCGGCCCGTGCAGGCCGTCGAGCGCGATCCGGGTCCCTGCCAGCACGAGCGGCGTGGTGCCGTCCAGGTGGGCGTCGACCATCGTCAGGCAGTCCAGCTCGAGGAACAGCCCCGGCTCGCCCGTGGCGGTGAAGCGGACCGTGGTGGTCGACCAGAACCACACGCCGCCGTGGCTCACGTCGAGATCCACGTCGTACGAGACCTCTCGCACCGCTGCCGATCGGGCGGAGGCCTCTTGCTGGGTCAGGTTCCGCACGGCCAAGACCCTACGGCCCGGCTCAGCTGATGCGGATCGTCTGCGCGGTGCTCGGCACTCCCTGGGCATCGAGGGCGAACAGCATCCACATGCCAGGCACGAGAACACCGTGGTCGGAGGGCAGCGCGAGGCTCCACGCGTTCGTCCCCGTGCCGGTGCCGGTCAGGGCGATACGGCGCTGGTCGGTGTTGATGGAGTGCGTCGAGGAACCCATGCGCACCAGGCTGAAGGACGTCACCGCGCGGTCTGTGGTGACCGAGAGGGTGCCGCCGGCGGTGCCGTTCGACGGCGCGCTCACGAACGCCGGCCGCGATTTCGGGTTGCCGGCGCTGTCGAGCAGGTACGGAGGCGTGTAGATCTCGTAGTTCGGGTGCTGCGTGCAGTCGTTGGCGCAGAGCTGACCGCCGCCTGCCATCACGCGGCCGTCCGGCAGGAGCAGCGCGAACGAGTGGTAGTTGCGAGGCGTGGTCATCGGCGCCATCGCGGTGAACCCACCCGTGCCGGGGTCCCAGAGCTCGGGCGCGAGGACCGAGGTGGCATCGCTGAACGGCATCGGGTTGTTCTGGCCGCCCACCACGAGGACCTTGCCGTCCGGAAGGACCACGCTGCTCGCGAAGGAGCGGGCGTTCGCCATGCCGGCGACCTTGGTCACCGTCGGGGTGCTGGTCGTGATGTCGACCGAGTAGGCGTTGCTCGTCGCGGGCGTGCCCTGGTAGTCCGGCGCACCGCCGACGGTGAGGATCTTGCCCGCGGCGTACATCACGGCGTTGCCGTTCATGGCGTCGCTGTCGTCGCCGCGCAGGCCCGCGGAGCTCCAGCCGCCGCTGCCGGAGGTGGTCACCCAGTGCATCGCCTTGGACGGGCCGGCCTGGAAGACCGAGCCGTTGCTCCAGGCGAACAGCCACATGTGGTTGTCGCTGCGGAACTCACCGGCGCTGTCGGCCGTCTCGAACGGCTCGACGGGGACCCCGCTCAGGGTCGTGGAGCTGCCACCGGTGCTGCTCGGCGTCCAGAGCTCGCCGATCTTGCCGCCCACGCCCCCGTTCCACGAGCCGCCGAGCGTGAAGACCCGGCCGTCGGAGAGCGTGGCGGCGGCCTGGTAGCCGCGCGGGATCAGGAGTGGCGAGGCGGTCGACCAGGTCGACGTGACGGGGTCGTAGATGCTCTGCTTGTCGTCGTTCGAGCCGCCGGCCACGAAGACCGAGCCGTCACCGAGCAGGGTCAGCCCGGGGCAGAACATGTCGTGCCCGGTCTCGGTCACGGTGCGCTGGCTCACCGCACCGGTCGTCGTGTCGACCGTGGCGGTCTGGGTGAAGCCGTTGGCCCCGCCATAGGTGTTGCCCGAGTAGGCCGACCAGGTGAGGACCTTGCCGTTGCCGAGCAGCGCGGCAGCGGCCGGGTTGATCGGCAGGCTGATCGGGGCGGACCAGGAGCCCTGCGTGTCGGGGGAGCTGCTCGTTGTGGCGCTTGCCGTGGGGCTCGCTGTGGGGCTCGCCGTGGCTGTCGCGCTCGCAGTGGGGCTGGCAGTGGGGCTCGCGGTGGGGCTCGCGGTGGGGCTGGCGGTCGCGGTGGGGGACGGGGCGGGTACGGCGACCGCGGTGCTGGTCAGGTCGATCTCGGCGGCGCTCGTCCACGGACCGCGGTTGCCGGCCTCGGTGAGGGCAGTGAGCCGGACGTAGCGCCCG
>JAODNF010000233.1 GCA_025464915.1 Frankiales bacterium
GGCGCTGTGGAGGGTCACGCTCTGGGGCGTCACCAGCCGGCGGTCACGAGGACGGACGCCCTGATGCCGCTGATCCTGCTGCTGGCCTTCGTCGTGGTGCCGATCGTCGAGATCTACGTGATCGTCCAGGTGGGCGAGGCGATCGGCGTCATCCCCACGGTCCTGCTGCTCATCGCGGACGCGGTCCTCGGGACGTGGATCTTCCGTCGGGAGGGCCGCAAGGCCTGGGAGGCACTGCGCCAGGCGATCGGGGAGCACCGGGTGCCGACCCGTGAGGTCACGGACGGGGCGCTGATCGTGGTCGGGGGAGCGCTGATGCTGGCTCCGGGATTCGTCACCGACGCGGTCGGGCTGCTGTGCGTCCTGCCGCCCACACGTGCGGTGCTGCGCCGGGCGCTGTCGGCGTGGGTCGGGCGGCGGCTGCTCGGGTCAGCCCTCCCGCAGCGCCGCCCGGGCCGGACGAAAAGGGCCGACGACGTCATCGAGGGCGAGATCGTCGACGAGTAGCCGCGCCCCCGTCAGCCGTCCGCAGTGGCACAGCTTCCCGACAAGGCAAGCCTCAGCGACGGCCGGGAAGCGGGCTACCGGGTCGGTCTAGGCGGACTTGCGGGCGGCGGCCTTGCGGTCGGCGGCCTGCTGCGCCTTGAGGGCGGCCTTCACCGCGCCCTGCTGCTCGTGGAGCGCAGCGAGGCGCTCGGCCAGCACCTCCTCGAGCTCGGCGATGGTGCGCCGCTCGAGGAGCCTGTCCCAGTGCGTGCGGGCCGGCTTCACGGCCTGGGCCTCGGGCTGCTCGGCGTTGCGCAGGAGCGCCTCGGCACCGCAGACCCGGCACTCCCAGGTCGGCGGGATGTCGGCCTCGGCCGCGAAGGGGACCGTCGTCTCGTGCCCGTTCGCGCAGTCGTAGGCCGTCAGGGACCGCGGCGCGAACTCAGTGTGGCGGTCGCTCTCGTAGCTCACCGAGCCGAGTCGGCTTCCACGCAGCACGCGATCACTCATGAGGGCCTCCACAAAACCTGGGTCGTGCACGAACACCTGTACAACGGTCGGACCCGCAGAAGGATTCCCTGGTTGCGCTGTCTCACCCGTGCGGCGCACCTTCCCGGCGTGTCACGAGCCCCGTCCTTGACTTCTGGGGGCAACTCCGGAGCCAGATGTCCGTTTTCGGCCGTTTCTGCTCTCGACAGGCCTCAGGTGCCCGGGGGAGAGTGCCGAGGTCACTGCTGACGCACCTGTCCCGCAGTCACCTTCAGTCACAGGAGGCGCACGTGCCCCCGAGCTCCCGAGCCGCCGCGACGAGGGGCGTCGCCGTGCTCCTCACCTGCCTGGCGCTGGCGTCGGCCGGGCTGGCGGCAGCTCACGGGGGAGCCAAGCGCTCGGCCGATCCCGCCGCGGCGGTGATCGGCGCCGCGCGGTCGCACCTGGGGGACCGGTACGTCTGGGGGGCCGCCGGGCCGGACGGGTTCGACTGCTCCGGCCTGATGATCACGGTCTGGGGCCGCCGTACGCACCACATGCCACGCACGTCCGCGCAGCAGCAGGCCTGGGCGGTTCCGATCCCGGCCGCGCAGGCGCTGCCGGGGGACCTGGTGTTCTTCGGTGAGCCGGTGACGCACGTCGGGCTGGTGCTCGGACGCAACCGGGCCGGGCTGCGGATGATCGACGCCTCCTCGTCGCAGCACGGCGTCGTCGAGCGCCAGGTCTGGGGGAGCGGGGTCGTCCGGTTCGGGCGGGTGCCTCGGCGCGGGATGCCCCCGGTGCGGCCCTGGACCCCTCCGGCCGTGGCGGCTCCGGCGCCGGTCGCCCTCGTGTCCCCGGCGGAGCCCGCTCTGCACGGCAAAGCGCCGGTGAAGGGACTGCCGAGGGCGCCCGCCGCGAGCAGCGCGACCATGAAGCGGTTCGTCGCGCTCGCCCGTGGCCAGGTGGGCGCGCGCGGCTGGAGCGACACCCGGCTCGTCGCGGCGCTCTGGCACCGGGCTGGTGGGGCGCCCTCACCGGACAGCCGGACCGCGATCGCGAACCGCACCCACCGCGTCCTGCTGCGCAGTGCGAGGGTCGGTGACCTGGTCGTCTACGCCTCCCCGAACGACCACGTGGGCGTCTACGTGGGCGGCGGCTGGATGGTCGACGCCTCGCGCTCGCTGGGCGCCGTCGTGCTGCGCCCGGTCTGGGCGGATCCGGGTGTACGGGTCCTGTCGTGGAACCGGTGAGCCGAGACCTGCCTGTCAACCCGGCGGGTCGGTAGAGTCGTCGCACCGTCGCTCGACCCACGCCTGAGGAGCACCACGTGACCCGCGGTCGCCTGCTTTCCGCCCTGCTCGGGGCGTCGTCCCTCGTCGTCGCGGCTCTCGTCGCCGGTCCGAGCGCCTCGGCCGCCGCGGCCCAGTCGCACCTGACGGTCCCGGGCGCGCCCGGCAAGGTGTCCACCTCCTGGACGGGCACCGCGCCGTTCAACAACAACCAGGACGGCCTCGTCTACGGCCAGCTCGGTCTCGACGACCCCAAGAACTCCTGCTCGACGAGCAACACCACGCTCAACGACCAGCACACGGTCAACGTGACCTTCCCGGCCGGCCTGTCCAAGAGCTACGACACGCTCGTCCGCTTCACCATCAAGTGGAACGACACCGTCGGCAACAACACCACCCAGGACATGGCGCTCTACGTCTACGGGCCGGACAAGAAGCTCGTCGCGGCGTCCGACGGCAGCCAGGCCGAGGAGGGCATCAACGTCACCGACCGCACGGGCGGCACCTACACGGTCCTCGTGTGCGCCTTCCAGAACCTCCCGCAGGGCACGCCCTACGTCGGGTCCGCCACGGCGTACACCGTCGTCCCCGCCCACTTCCCGCGGGCCAAGAACGTCGTCGCCCCGGCCTACCGCCAGTACAGCGCGCCGAAGGGCAAGTCCGACAACGCCGGCGAGCCGAGCATCGGCGCCAACTGGAAGAGCGGCAACACCCTCTACACGTCCAACACCGACGAGTACGTCGTGAAGTTCGACGACAAGCGCGGGACGTCCTCGTGGACGCTCGTCAACGACGACATCACCGACCCGTCGAACAAGATCACCTTCGACCCGATCGGGTTCACCGACCACGCGACCGGCCGCACGATCGTCAGCCAGCTCTACCTGGCCTGCAGCGCGGCCGCGTACAGCGACGACGACTTCACCACGCTCGCCACGCCGCAGCAGGGCTGCGGCTCCGGCCTCAACGGCTTCGACCACCAGACCTTCGGCGGCGGCAAGTACCCCGAGGGCTTCGGACCGCTGCTCTCCTACCCGCACGCGGTCTACTACTGCTCGCAGGGCCAGGGCCTGGTGCTCGGCGGTGCGACCTGCGCGCGCAGCGATGACGGCGGCATCACCTTCAACACCCCCGTGGCCACGTGGACGACCGAGTGCTCGGGCATCCACGGCCACGTGCAGGTCAGCCCGAAGGACGGCACCGTCTACCTCCCGAACGCCAAGTGCGGCGACAAGCAGGGCGTCGCGGTCTCGCGCGACGCCGGTGAGCACTGGGTCGTGCGGACCATCCCGGACAGCATCGCGGGGGAGAGCGACCCCTACGTCGGGGTCGGCACCGACGGCACGCTCTACTACTCCTACAGCGACGGTACGGGCCACGCGCGGGTCGCCGTCTCGCGCGACCGTGGCACGACCTGGTCCAAGAGCATCGACGTCGGCGTCCCGGCGGGCGTCCGCAACAGCGAGTTCGCGATGGTCGTCGCAGGTGACGGCGACCGCGCGACCGTCGCGTTCCTCGGCACCACGACGCCCGGCTCCACCCAGGCGGCTTCGTTCGGCAAGAACGCCGCCGGCGACACCTTCGTCGGCGCCGCGTGGCACCTCTACATGGCGACCACCTACGACCGCGGCAAGACCTGGACGACGGTCGACGGCACGCCGCACGACCCGGTGCAGCGCGGCTGCATCTGGAACTCGGGCGGCAGCAACCCGTGCCGCAACCTGCTCGACTTCGACGCAGTCACGATCGACAAGACCGGGCGCGTGATGGTCGGGTACGCCGACGGCTGCGTCGGACCGGACGTCAACGCCAAGGCCAACTGCGCCGTGTCGACCGCTGTGTCGGCCAACAAGCTCGACAACCACGGCGCGATCCTGCGCCAGATCAGCGGCAAGACGCTGTTCAAGGCCTACGACGCCAGCAGCGCCGTGGTCCCGCCGGTGACGGTCCCCGGGACGGCGAACCCCGGCGGCGGCACCAAGAACCCGGGTGGGGGCCTCGCCGCCACCGGTGGCACGCCGCTGCTGGCCCTGGCCGGGCTGCTGCTCCTGGCCGGCGGGGCGCTCTGGATGCGCCGTCGCCAGCACAGCTGATTGGCAGGAATCCCACGGCGAGAAGCTGTCCTGCCACCGGCAGGACGGCTACGGGACTGCTGGACTGCTCCCATGACAGCGATCTCCCCCGACACCAAGGACTGGACGTGGGTCCTGCGCCGGCCCTGCCCGGAGTGCGGCTTCGACGCGGCGGCGGTGCAGCCGTCGGACGTCGGCCCGCACCTGCGGCAGGCGGCGCTGGACCTCTGTGACGCGCTGCGCCGGCCGGACGCCGCCGTGCGGCCAGACCCGGCGAGGTGGTCGCCGCTCGAGTACGCCTGCCACGTCCGCGACGTCTACCGCCTCTACCTGACGCGCCTGGACCTGATGCTGGGTCAGGACGACCCGCTGTTCGCCAACTGGGACCAGGACCAGACCGCCGTCACGGAGCGGTACGACCTGCAGGACGCGGCCCTCGTCGCCCGCGAGCTCGCCGAGGCCACCGACGCGCTCACCTCGCGATACGCGGGCCTCGCCGGCGACGCCTGGGACCGCACCGGTCGGCGCAGCGACGGCGCGACGTTCACGGTGCGCACGTTCAGCCAGTACCTGGTGCACGACCCGGTGCACCACGTCTGGGACGTCTCGCACGCTTGAGGGTTCGCCGATAATCGACATTATGTAAGGTTGCGGACACGGAGCGTAACGGCTCTGTAGTACCGGACCAGAAGCCCCATGAGCAGGCGGGGCTGACGCTCGACGAGTACCTCGCGGCGGTGCTGTCGTGAAGGCGCGTGCCTCGGACCTGAGTCGCGGCACGGTGGTCGTTGTCGACGGTGTGCGGCGCGTTCTGCTGGACCGTGCGCCGGGCTCGGCCTGGTGGTGCTCGGGCACCAAGTACCCGGTGCCGATCAAGAACATGCACCTCGCCTCGGCGGCGGTGGCTGGTGGCCGATGACGGCGACGAGGTCGCGGAGCTGGCTGCGCGCGTGGCCAGCCGCGTTCCTCCCCTGCGCGCTGTTCCTGCTGCTGCTGCTGGGGTCGTTGGCGTCGTCGAGCGCGTCGAGCCTCGGCACGTCGGCCCGGAGCGCTGGGCGCACTTGCCCGGCGGTGGCCGGGGGGCGGTTCAGCCTTCCGCTCGTACCCGGACTCGGGTGTTCCTTACGGGCCTGGTCAAGCCCATCGTTCTTCTCGGCGCGCTCGCTCTGGGGCTCTACTGGACGGGCAGCCTTCTGGGTGGCCTCCTGCACTTTGACGGACCCGGCGGAGGCCTCGTGCCTTCCGTCGTACAGCCAACAGCAGGCCCGGGACGCCCATCGCCTGGTGTTGTTCGCGGTGGTGTGCGGAAGCCTGCTCGTGCTGCTGCTGGCGGCGGCGCTCATCGTTCTGCTCGGCCGGTGAAGCGATGACGCGGCTGCGGTGGTTCGTGCTCGGAGGGTTCGTCGGGGCGCTGCTGCAGGGCCTTGAGGACTCATGGCGGTCGCGATGACGCGTCGCCAGTGGGTGTGGGCCGTCGCCTTGCTCGCCGTCGTGGCGGCGCTCCCCCAGCTCGTGCCGGGCCGGGCGGCCTCGACGTTCAGCCACACCGTGCTCGTGACGACGGGCGTCAACTGCCTGTTGCTCGGCCTGGTCGAGCTGGTGCTGCGGTCGGTCCGTGGCGTTGCCGGCGCGATCGCGTGGGCCGCGAGCTCGTGCCACGAAAGGGGCGTCGCGTGAAGACCGTTGACTCGACCGACCCGACGGGCGGCGCTGGCGACTCGGTGGTCGTCGGCTTGGAGAACTGGATGACTCACCACTTCTTGGCGGTGGGGTTCGCGTTCCTCCTGGTCGTGCTGGCGGCCTCGCTCGTGGTGCACCTGGTCGTGAAGATGCTCAAGGGCGGCGGAGGCAGCTCGTCCAACTACTACTTCGGCGACACCGGGCCGAACGGCGGCGGGTACTGATGATCGCCGCTCCCCCGGTCCCGTCGCCGATGCCGCTGGGAGGCGGGTTCGTACAGGGCTGGGCGTGCGTCGACAAGGTCGGCGCTTCGCCTTCGCCGACCACGACGCCGTCCCCGCTGGCGGACCTCGCCCCGTCGACGCCGATGCCGACGACCGTTGCCGTCTGGGGCAAGCTCGGCCAGGACTGCGCGGCGACGTCGTGGGCGACGCCGTACCCGGCCGCGAACGTGACGGTCGCGGCGGGTGCTGCGGCGTCGGTGCCGCCGTCGAGCTACTCGGGCAACGGCGGCTGGACGCGCGACGTCGGCGGCTACGCCGGGCCGATGGTCGCGGTGGTGGCGCTGGCGGTGCTGGCGGTGCTCGCGGTCATCGTCTGGGCCCGTAAGGGCGCAGGGCTGGAAGAGGGCGATGAGTGACCTCGTCCTGCTGTGGACCGCGTGCGGCTCGGGCCTCGCACTCGGTGCCGTTCTCGCGGTGGCCCGCTCGGTTGTCCTGTCGGCACGAGGCCGGTAGGCGGATGAAAGGGGGGACGATGCGCACCATCGTCCGCAAGACCGACGCCTCGGCGTCGGAGCAGGAGAACGTGGGCGTCGTCCGCTCCGTTCGTCGTCGGATCTCGACCGTGCTCGTGGCGGTCGCGTTCCTGGTCGCGGGCTCCACGGCTCCGGCCTTCGCTGTCGACAGCACCGACCCGACGGGCGGCGCTGGCGACACGGTCATCAACGGTCTGAAGACCTACGTGACCGGGCACCTCATCACCGTGGCCTTCGGGCTGCTCCTGGTCCTGCTCGCGGCTGGCATGGCCGCGAAGTGGGCGGGCAAGTTCAGCAAGCGCTGAGCCGGTGATGACGCGGCGGGGGCACGGTGCAGGCTTGGGGGTGCACCGTGCCCCCGTCGGCGTTGCGTGGCGTTGCCGGCGGCCAGCTGCAGCTGCGGCCGCGGTGCCACGAAAGGCGCGGGCGCTGGTGCTGGCGCTGCTGGCCATGGCGGCGGTGGTGCTGCTGCCGTCGGAGGCCTGGGCGGTCACCGGGCCGTCAGCGGACTATCGGTGCTCGTCGTACGTGTCCTGCTGG
>JAODNF010000198.1 GCA_025464915.1 Frankiales bacterium
CGCCGGCGACCTTGCTCCCGCGCTGCAGGAGCACCGGCGACCCGAGGCCAGCTCGGCCTTTGGCTGGGCGAAGACCTGGAGCTGCTCCAGCGCGAGCGCCTCACGCAGCTGGGTGGCCAGCAGCAGCCGGGCGGGGTCGTTGCCGTCGAGGTCGCGGCGGTACACCTCCGCACCACGTCCGCTGCTCTTCGCGGAGTACATCGCGACATCGGCGGCTTTGAGCAGGCCACCGACCTCGCGTCCGTGGAGCGGCGCGAGCGCGACCCCGATGCTGCCACCGACCTCGAGCCGGACGTCCTCGACCCGGGTGGGCTCCTCGAGGGCGGTGAGGATGGCCCGCGCCACGGAGAGCGCGGCGTCGGACTCCGCGACGCCCGGGAGCAGCACCGCGAACTCGTCCCCGCCGAGCCGCGCCACGAGCGCAGCATCCGGAACCGTCTGTCCCAGTCGCCGCCCGACCTCCATGAGCAGCAGGTCACCGTGCAGGTGGCCGAGCGTGTCGTTGACCTCCTTGAACCCGTCCAGGTCCATCAGGAGAAGGGCGAGTCCCGGGCTGGCGCCTGAACGGAGATCGGCCAGGGCGTCGGCGGTGCCGGCTTCGAGCGCGGCCCGGTTCGGCAGCCCGGTGAGGCCGTCGTGCAGCGCCTCGTGCCGCAGCCGGTCGACCAGACGGCCGTGCTCCAGGGCCACGGAGGCGTGGTTGGCGACGGTCTCGAGCAGCTGCACGTCGCCGGTGTCGAAGCTGCGGACGCTGCCCATCCGGTCGCCGACCGTCACCAGGCCCACGACGCCGGTCTCGCCGCGCAGCGGCGCCACGATCGCTTCGCTCATGCCGCGGCCGTCCAGGTAGCGGCGGGCGCCGGCGACCTTGCTCCCGCGCTGCAGGAGCACCGGCGACCCGAGGGTCACGACCTGCTGCCAGAGCCACTCCTCCTGGGCCAGCGTCGCCTCCTCGCGGACGAGGCGGTCGCCACCGTCGTGCACGACCCGCAGGCCGGTCCCGTCACCGGGAAGGAAGGTGAGCTCGGCGCGCTCGGCGCGCAGCAGGTCGCGGGCCTGTGCCAGGACCGAGCGCATCACGCCCTCGATCTCGGGGTTGGCTCCGACCACCTGGCTGAAGCGGTAGAGGCGCTCCAGGCTCAGGTGGCGCTCCGACAGCGAGGCATAGGCGCGGTAGGCGATGACCACGACCACCGCTGCCAGGACGAGCAGGTACGCCGTACCGGTGTCGAGCACGAGGCAGGACGCCGCGATCAGTGCCATCGTCGTCGTGAGCACGGCGACCGGCACCCCCGACGTCAGCGCGTCGAGCAGGTCGCGCGGCCGCAGGACCCCCTCGTAGAAGTAGATGACGACCGTGACGGAGAACCCGGCGAGCGCGCTCGCGACCGCTGTGGCGACGAAGGCCGCGACGTAGGAGCGGCTGTCGATCGCGTGCCCGCTGCCGAGCATGGAGCGGAACAGCACGAGCGCGAGCCCGGTCTCCGCGGCGTTGAGCGCCGCGTTGAAGCCGAGCTTGAGCGGGGTCTGCCGCCGGTAGAGCGCGTAGATCAGGATCCCGCCGAGGACGCGCAGCAGCAGCACCTGCAGCGGCGGGGCGAAGAACATGCCGAGCACCAGCGGGATCTCGCTCATCGAGATGGTCCGGGCCTCGCGCCGGTACTGCACGTGCAGGACGAAGACCTCGACCGCGGCGAAGATCGTGAGCAGCACCGGCCAGGGCAGCCGCACCGCGGGGATGACCACGCCGTCCACCGGCACCAGGAGCTCCACCATGCACACGGCGACGCCCAGCAGCGCGGCCACCACGAGCAGGACCCCCGCCGCCGGCCCGATCACGCGCGTGCGAGGGTGCTCCTCGTCCTTCGCGTGCACGGCTCCCCCACTACGAGCGCTGATGACCTTGCGTCAAGGTGTCGGCAGGATTGCCGGCTTCCCTGAGGCCTCCAGCGCCTCAGCTCCAGGAGTCGTCGGCCCAGTTCTGCGACGCCCAGTTCTGACTGGCCCAGTTCTGCGACCCCGAGTTCTGCGACCCCCAGTTCTGCGACCCCCAGTTCTGGCCGGTCCAGTCGCGCTCGCCGCGCAGCTCGACACCGTTGACGCGCACGTGGGCACTGCTTCGGGCGGCCTCCAGGCTGCCCGTCCCGTCGGACCGGGGGAAGGTCTGCGGAGCTGTCGAGGGGCGGGCTGCGAGCGCCGCCCGCAGGTCGAGCAGGCCAGCTCCCTGGGAGCGGGCCCCGAGACCGAGGTCGTCGGCGGTGCCGGTCAGCGCGGACTTGACCTGGTCGGGAGCCAGGCCCGGGTGCGCGCCGAGCAGCAGCGCCGCCGCGCCGGTGACGACGGCTGCCGCCTGCGAGGTGCCGCTGCCGCGGAACATGCCGTCCGCGGTGCGCGCCACCCCGCCGAAGAGCTTGTCGACCGTCGAGCCCGGGACGAGCAGGCTGGCGATGTGGGCGCCCGGGGCGACCAGGTCGGGGTTGCGGTCGCCGTCGCCGCGCGAGGAGAACGAGGCGACC
>JAODNF010000368.1 GCA_025464915.1 Frankiales bacterium
GCTGGTCCGCCGTCACCCCCACGTCTTCGCGGGTGCCTCCGCCGACGACCTCGAGGGCTCGTGGGAGGCGCTCAAGGCCGCCGAGAAGGGGCGCACCTCGGTCACCGAGGGCATCCCGATGGGCCAGCCCGCCCTCACCCTCGCCGCGAAGCTCCAGCGCCGCGGCCAGAAGGCCGGTGTCCCGGACATGGCGACGCAGGGGATCGGCGGCGAGCTCTGGGAGCTCGTCGCGCGGTGCACCGAAGCGGGGATCGACCCCGAGGCGGAGCTGCGGGCGGTCGCCAGGGCGTACAGGGAGCACATCCGGTCCCACGGCGCCTGACGCCACAGGGTGCGCTCCCGGACGTGGCCAGCGTCACGTCTGCGGCAGATGCCCGCCTCGGTAGGCTGCCGACACCCCGACCCGAGGAGTGACGATGGCGTCCATCGAGGCAGTTGGAGCCCGCGAGATCCTGGACTCCCGCGGCAACCCCACCGTGGAGGTGGAGGTCGCCCTGGACGACGGAACGCTCGCCCGCGCAGCCGTGCCGAGCGGTGCCAGCACCGGCGCCTACGAGGCCGTCGAGCTCCGCGACGGCGGGGACCGCTACGGCGGCAAGGGCGTCAGCAAGGCCGTGGACGCGGTCCTCGACGAGATCGGCCCGGAGCTGCTCGGCTTCGAGGCCTCGGAGCAGCGGCTGGTCGACCAGGCGCTCATCGACCTCGACGGCACCCCCGACAAGAGCCGCTTCGGCGCCAACGCGATCCTCGGCGTGAGCCTCGCGGTCGCGAAGGCCGCGGCCGAGTCCGCCGGCCTGCCGCTGTTCCGCTACGTCGGCGGCCCCAACGCGCACCTGCTGCCGGTCCCCATGATGAACATCCTCAACGGTGGCGCGCACGCCGACACCAACGTCGATGTCCAGGAGTTCATGGTCGCGCCGATCGGTGCGGCGACCTACTCCGAGGGGCTGCGCCAGGGCGTCGAGGTCTACCACGCGCTCAAGGCCGTGCTGAAGAAGCGCGGGCTCGCCACGTCCATCGGTGACGAGGGCGGGTTCGCCCCCAACCTCGACAGCAACCGGGCCGCCCTCGACCTCATCGTGGAGGCCATCGGCACCACCGGCCTGAAGGCCGGTACGGACATCGCGCTCGCGCTCGACGTCGCGGCGACCGAGTTCCACGAGGACGGCGTCTACGTCTTCGAGGGCCAGAAGAAGACGGCGGCCGAGATGTCGGAGTACTACGCCGACCTGGTCGCGAACTACCCGATCGTCTCGATCGAGGACCCGCTGGACGAGGGCGACTGGGACGGCTGGAAGGCCCTCACCGACGCGATCGGCAGCCAGGTCCAGCTCGTCGGCGACGACCTGTTCGTCACCAACCCGGCCCGCCTGGCCGACGGCATCGCCAAGGGCACCGCCAACGCGCTGCTCGTGAAGGTGAACCAGATCGGCACCCTGACCGAGACGCTCGACGCGGTCCAGCTGGCCCACCGCAGCGGCTACCGCTGCATGATGAGCCACCGCTCCGGCGAGACCGAGGACACCACGATCGCCGATCTCGCCGTCGCCGTCGACTGCGGCCAGATCAAGACCGGCGCCCCCGCCCGCGGTGAGCGCACGGCGAAGTTCAACCAGCTGCTGCGCATCGAGGAGGAGCTCGACGACGCGGCACGCTACGCCGGAGCCGCTGCCTTCCCCAGGTTCAGCGCCGCCAAGGCGTAGCGTTCCGGGGTGCCCTCCAAGCGTCGCCCCGGACGCCAGCCCGGACAGGGCCGCGACAAGCGGCCGGTCAACGCTGTGCGCCGGACCAAGGGCGCCGAGCAGCCGCACGCCAGGCGCGGGCTCACGACCCGCGCCGCTGTCCTCGGACTGGTCGTCTGCGCTCTGGTCGTGAGCGCTGCCCTGCCGCTGCGGGAGTACCTCTCGCAGCGCGGTGAGATCGCCGCCGCCCAGGCCAGGCTCGCGGCCAAGCAGCGGCACGTGGCGCAGCTCCTGGAGCAGCAGAAGCTGCTGCAGGACCCCGCCTACGTGAAGAAGCTCGCCCGCGAGCGGCTCCACTACGTTCTGCCCGGCGAGACCCCCTACGTCGTGATCAGCCCCTCGTCGTCGCCGGCGCCTTCCGACAGCACCGCGCGCACGGGCGTGACAGCCGCCGGGCCCGAGGCGCCGTGGTACTCGCAGGTCTGGGGGAGCGTCCGGGCGGCCGACAAGCCGGCCACCGTCCCCGCCCCGAAGCCGTGAGCCTGGACCCCCGCGATGTCCGTGCCGTCGGGCTGCAGCTCGGCCGGGAGCCGCGCGCCATCCGCGACGTCGCGCACCGCTGCGGCTGCGGGCTGCCCGACGTCGTCGAGACCTCGCCGCGGCTGGAGGACTGCACCCCCTTCCCGACGCTCTACTACCTGACCTGCCCCCGGGCAGCGTCGCTCATCGGCACCCTGGAGTCCTCGGGGCTGATGAAGGAGATGACCGCCCGGCTGGAGACCGACCCCGAGCTGAAGTCGAGGTACGAGGCGGCCGCTGAGGACTACGTCTCACGGAGGGACGCGATGGAGGTCCTCGAGAGCGTGCCGGCCCAGGGCGGCATGCCGACGCGGGTGAAGTGCCTGCACGTGCTGGTCGGCCACGCGCTTGCCGTCGGGCCGGGCGTGAACCCGTTCGGCGACGAGGCACTCGCTCTGCTCGAGGACTGGTCCCGCAAGGGTCCGTGCGTCGACCCGGACGGAGACGACGTCCCTCACAAGAAGACCCGCTCGTGAGGGTCGCCGCCGTCGACTGCGGCACCAACTCCGTACGCCTCCTGGTCCGCGACCTGCCCGGCGCCGAGCTGCACCGCGAGATGCGGATCGTGCGCCTCGGTGAGGGAGTCGACCGGACGGGATCGCTTGCACCGCAGGCGATCGAGCGCACCCGCGAGGCTCTCGCGAGCTATCGCGAGACCTGTGACCGTCTCGGCGTCGAGCGCACCAGGATGGTCGCCACGAGCGCCACGCGAGACGCTGACAACCGGGCCGACTTCGTCGCGATGGTGCAGGGAGCGCTCGGCGTCGACCCCGAGGTCATCACCGGCGACGAGGAGGCGGCGCTGTCGTTCCGCGGCGCCACCGTCGGCCTCGACCCGGCCGACGGTCCCTTCCTCGTCATGGACATCGGCGGCGGCTCGACCGAGCTCGTCCTCGGCACCACGACGGTCGAGGCCGCCCGTTCCGTCGACGTCGGCTGCGTGCGGCTCACCGAGCGGCACCTGACAGCCGACCCCCCGACCCCCGCCCAGGTCGAGGCGGCGACCGCCGACGTCGACGCGGCGATCTTCTCCGCGCTCGAGGTCGTCCCAGCCGAGCGGGCCAGGACCGCCGTCGGGCTGGCCGGCTCGGTGACGACGGTGGCAGCCCTGGCGCTGGGTCTCGAGCGGTACGAACCGGACCGGATCCACCTTTCCCGGATCTCCAGAGACAGAGTTCATGAGATCGCGACAGATCTGCTCTCAATGACACGCGAGAACCGGTCGAGACTTCCTGTGATGCACCCCGGACGGGTGGATGTCATCGGTGGCGGTGCGCTCGTCCTCGACAGGGCGATGGCGCTCCTGTCGCTGGACGAGATCGTGGTCAGCGAGTCCGACATCCTCGACGGGATCGCGATGAGCTTGGGGGATCAGTGAGCAAGGCCGACTGGGTCAGCACCGTGCGCCGTGTCGACAAGCCGTGGGGTCACGAGGAGATCTTCGCCCTCGTCGACGGCAAGTTCTGCGGCAAGGCCATCCACGTGAACGACGGGCACAGCCTGTCGCTGCAGTACCACGAGGAGAAGGAGGAGGTCATCTCCGTGCAGTCGGGCCGGCTGCGCGTCGAGGTCGGCCTGCACGAGGACGCCCTCGAGTCCTTCGACCTCGAGGCGGGCGAGTCGATCCACCTCAAGCCGTTCACCCGCCACCGCGTCACCGCTGTCGGCGACACCGTCATGCTCGAGGCCTCCACGACGCAGCTGCTGGACGTGGTCCGCCTCGAGGACAAGTACGGCCGCCAGGGCACCAGCGCCCCCTGACCCGAAGCCCCCCGTGGGTTTCCGCATCCATGCGGAAGTCCGGGCGCTGCGGGTCCATGAGGTTGTGCGGCACAGCGCGTGGAAGCATGAGCTTCCACGACAGGACGCCTAGGCTGGCCGCGTGATCAGGCCGGGTACGGGACACCCGACCGATCTCGCGTCCGGGACCACTCCCGTCGCCCACGACGCCGCGGACGTCGTCCGCCTCGCCGGCTCTGCGCCCACCCTGGAGCGCCTGGACGCACGCTCGTCGGTCTGCCGCGCCTGCCCCCGCCTCGTCGCGTGGCGCGAGGACGTCGCCGTCAAGAAGCGTGCTGCGTACGCGGACGACGTCTACTGGGGCCGACCGGTCACGGGGTGGGGCGTCGAGCGCCCGTCGGTCCTCGTCATGGGCCTGGCGCCCGCTGCCCACGGGGGCAACCGGACCGGCCGGATCTTCACCGGCGACCGCTCCGGCGACTGGCTGTTCGCCGCCCTGCACCGCGCCGGCCTGGCCAACCAGCCCACCTCCGTGGACGCTCACGACGGCCTGCACCTGATCGACACCCGGATCTCGCTGCCCGTGCGCTGCGCCCCGCCCGCCAACCAGCCGCTGCCGGAGGAGCGTGACGCCTGCGCCCCGTGGCTCACCCGCGAGCTCACCTGGGTGCTCCCCAGCGTGAAGGCCGTCGTCTGCCTCGGCTCCTTCGGCTGGCAGGCGTTCTTCGACCAGCTCCGCCTGCTCGACCGCTGGGCGGCCCGTACCCCCCGCTTCGGCCACGGCGCCGAGGTCCAGGCCGGCGACTTCAGCGTCCTGGGCTGCTTCCACGTCTCCCAGCAGAACACCTTCACCGGCAAGCTCACCGAGCCCATGCTCGACGCGGTCTTCGCCCGCGCCACGGAGCTCGCCCGCGCCTGAGCGTCGCTCGACGCGGCGTGCTCGCGGCGCTCTGACGCCACGGAGGTCGCGCTGTCGGGTGGAGTACGTCGTCAGCGCCCGGTTCCTGAGCCGTCTGGCCTAGTCAAGGGCGTCCCGGGCCTGGTGCTACAAGCCCGGACGCCCCCGTCTACGCCGGTTACTCGGCAAACAGAGCCCCGCACTTGAGGGCCAATCGGGTGAATACCACGGTGATAGAGGTACTGATGTCCGGTTTTATCCGAATCTCGCTCTTTCCCGAATCGCGATTGGGCATTTAGAGTCATCCACGTTGAGCCGAACGGCTCAGTCCGCTTGGCTCATTTGCTCCGGGGGTGAATACATATGAAGACGACTGGTGGCTGGGGTTTCACCACGGGTGGCTGGGGCTGAGTCCCTACCTGTGACCGGTTTCGCTGAGACCGGAACGAACGTCCCGAGGGGCTAGGAATTGGTGGTGCTACACCAGTTCCTAGCCCCTCGAGTGCGTCCGGGATCCGTAGACGAGCCCTACTGGTTCTGGCGCGGGAGCGTGTTCGAGCGGAGGTCGACCTCTGCGGCGGCGTCATCGCGTCGGCGAAGCCACTGCGCGACTTCCAGCGCCGGCATTGGGCGTGCGTGCAGGTAGCCCTGGACTTCGTCCACCCCGAGCTCGCAGAGCAGCTGGCCCTGATCCACGTGCTCAACGCCTTCCGCGACGACCTTGAGACCGAGCGTGTGCGCGATGTCGACGACGGCCCGCACCACCGCTCGGTCGCCGGCCTCATGAGCGATGTCGTCGACGAAGCCCTTGTCGATCTTCACTTCGTCGACGGGTAGGCCCTTGAGATAGGTGAGGGACGAGTAGCCCGTCCCGAAATCGTCGACGGAGATCTTGACTCCGAGGGCCCGCATCTCAGCGAGGCGCTGCTTTGCCAGAACCGGGTCGGCGACAACGACGCCTTCGGTCAGCTCGAGGGTCAGCAGGTCTGGCGAGATGTTGATCGAGGTCAGAATGGCGGCAACCTCCGTGACGAAGGTCGGGTCGAGGATCGTGTCAGCGCTGACGTTCACCGCGACTCCGATGCGTCCGGCGCGCCGCTGCCAACCCTTGCAAGCTGTAAGGGCCTGGCGCAGAACGGACGAGGTCAGCGGTCCCATCAGGCCCGCCGCCTCCGCGAGCGGCACGAACTCGGCCGGCGAGATCGCGCCGAGCGCAGGGTGCGTCCAACGGGCTAGCGCCTCTACGCCGGTGACCCGGACGCCGTCGGCAGAGAGCTTGGGCTGGAACGCGACGCCGATAGCGCCGGAAGCCAGCGCCTCGCGGAGCGCCATGACGACAGCCAGCCGCCGATGGCCTTCGACCTCGTAGACGGGCTCCCAGACCACTGGCCCCCCATGGGCGTGGCGGGCACCGAACATTGCGGTCTCTGCTCGTCGAATCAGGGTCGCCGCGTCCCCACCGTGCTCGGGTGCCGTGACACAACCGACCGAAAGTCGGATGTGGGTACCGACCGGCCCGAGCTGTGCGCCGCCCTCGACCTGCGCACGCACGCCCAGACCGAACATGGCAGCGTCCGCGCCGACCTGCGCGGCCCGGACGACGACGGCGAAGCGTCCCCCACCGATGCGACCGATCAACGCGTCCGCGTTGGAGATGCGAAGGCGTCGGGTTACCTCGATGAGGAGCTCATCACCCACCTCGTGACCCAGGGTGTCGTTGACCTCTCGAAAGGAGTCAACAGCCACAGCCGCAACGACCAGCTCGGTCCCGCCCTCAGCGAGAAGAGCGTCGATCTGGCGGCACGTCTCGTTGAGATTGGGCAGTTTCGTGAGCGGGTCCGTCGTAGCCGCGAGCGCGAGTTCCTTCGCGAGCTGGCCTCTCTCGAAGGCTTTCGCGAGTTCCGCCGCCACCGTCTCGACCATGCGGACGTCTCGGAGGGCGAACTTGCGGACGTTGCCCATCCTTTGGCGCACCGTGAGCAGTCCCATGAGC
>JAODNF010000393.1 GCA_025464915.1 Frankiales bacterium
GGAGCAGTCGCTGCGCCGGCTCATGACAGCTCCCGCGCCGGTGCCGGTGGGGGAGGCCGACCTGCGCGACCTGCTCCCGGCCCGGGCAGGCGTGCAGGTGTCGGCGCCGGCAGGGCCGGTGACGCTCCCCTCGGCCGTGGCCGTGGAGCTGGCGGCGGCCGTCGGCGCCGCCGTCGACAACGCCCTGCAGCACGGCGGGTCGACGGCCTGGGTGCTCGTCGAGGACCTCGGCCGCTCCGTCTGCGTGACGGTCCGCGACGACGGCCCGGGCCTGGCCGCCGGCCGGCTGGACCAGGCCGCGGCTGCGGGGCGGATGGGTGTGTCGCGCTCGATCCGCGGGCGCGTCGAGGACCTCGGTGGCACCGTGTCGTTCGTGAGCACGCCCGGTCAGGGGACGGAGGTCGAGCTCAGTGTCCCTGCGACTGGTGATCGCTGACGACCACCCGATCTGGCGCGACGCCGTCGAGCGGGACCTCCAGTCCGCCGGCCTCGACGTGGTGGGGGTCGCCGGCGACGGCGAGAAGGCCATCCGGGTCTGCACCGCCGTCACACCCGACGTGCTCGTGTGCGACCTGCAGATGCCGGGACGGTCGGGCGTCGAGGTGACCGCTGCCGTCGTACCCCTCGGTGTGCGGGTGCTCGTGCTGTCCGCGTCGGGGGAGCAGACCGACGTGCTCGAGGCGGTGAAGGCCGGTGCGACCGGCTACCTGCTGAAGTCGGCGTCGTCGGCGGAGCTGGTCGAGGCCGTGCAGAAGACCGCCGTGGGGGAGGCGGTGTTCACCTCGGGCCTCGCGGGTCTCGTGCTCGGCGAGTACCGCCGTACCGCTTCCGACACCGGCGCCCCGCAGCTCACCGAGCGCGAGACCGAGGTGCTGCGGCTGGTCGCCAAGGGATTGACCGCCAAGCAGGCCGCCGAGCGCCTCGGCTGCTCGCACCGCACCGTCGAGAACCACGTCCAGAACACGTTGACCAAGCTGCAGCTGCACAACCGCTCCCAGCTGGTCCGCTACGCCCTGGAGCAAGGCCTCGACTGACGCCTCCCCCTTGCGTCCGCTCGTCGTGCGCTGAGAGTTGTCCACCTGAGCGGACGTCAGGGCTCTGGGGCAGCGCGCGGCTGTGCCTCCGAGGTCAGCATGATCCTTCTGGGCGGTTGACCGCACCGCTGCGAGGAGGAGAGTCCGGGTCAGGTCGGTGCGCGGTCGGAGATGGTCTTGGGCAGGACGCCCGGCCGAGGGGGTACGCCATGAACGGCGCCATCCGCATCAGCTGGGGACCGTCGGTCCCGGGACGTGAGCAGAAGGGCCTGGAGGTGTTCGGCGCAGCCGTCGAGCGGTTCGAGGGCCTGGCCAAGCAGGGCCGCATCCACTCGCACGAGGAGTACTTCGCCGTGACGGGCGCGGACGGCGGCTTCATGCTGGTCCGCGGCACGCTCGAGGAGCTGACGAAGATTTCGATCGAGCCGGAGACGATGGCCCTCAACGTGAAGGCCGCGGCCATCGTGCAGGACTTCCGCATCGAGCTCTACGGCGGCGGCAACGACTCCACGGTGCAGGAGATCATGGGCAGCTACGTGGGCAACCTTCAGGAGATCGGCTACTTCTAGGTCGCTGTTCCAGGTCACTGTGCGGGCGTCGCGCTCGCGTGCAGGCGGGGGCTCCGCACAGTGATCCCTCCTCGGCGGGGAGTAACTCCTCGTAGCGGACAGCGCCGCTGGCCGCGATGAGCTCGGGCACCACCCGGTTCCGCTCGCGCAGCAATCGAGGCCGGCCGCCCGCACCGGGCCAGCCGGACCCGGGCGAACACGGTCGTCGACGCGTCGCCGATGAGGTGGTAGCTGTCGATGGCCTCCACGACCCGCCCGCAGGCGTCGATGTGCTTGCCCTCGTCATCGAGCAGGTGCGAGGCGGCGATGGTGCCGGCCCTCCTACGGGACGGCTGGCAGAAGCCTCACGCCCAGTGGAGGGACCGCTCCACCGCGCGCAGCCACCGGTCGTGCGTCCCGTCCTCGCGCACGCCCGCCGTCGGCTCGAAGCGGCGGTCCAGCCGCCAGGTCGCGGCCAGCTCGGCGGGGCTCGACCACACGCCCGTACCCAGCCCGGCGAGGAAGGCCGCTCCGAGCGCGGTCGTCTCGAGGACCTCCGGCCGCTGGACGGGCACGCCCAGCTGGTCGGCCTGGATCTGGCAGAGCAGGTCGTTCGCGGACGCTCCGCCGTCCACCTGCAGGGACGGCACCTCGCAGCCTGCCTCCGACGTCATCGCGTCGACCACGTCCCGCACCTCGAAGGCGATCGCGTCGAGGGTCGCGCGGGCCAGGTGCGAACGCGTGGTGCCGCGGGTGATGCCCAGGACGGTCCCGCGCGCGCTGGGGTCCCAGTGCGGCGCGCCGAGGCCGGTCAGGGCGGGTACGAAGACGACACCGCCGCTGTCGGGGACCTGCTTCGCGAGGGCCTCCACCTCCGGCGCGGACTGGATGACCTGCAGCCCGTCACGGAGCCACTGCACGGCCGAGCCGGTCACGAACACCGCGCCCTCGAGGGCGTAGGTCAACGCGCCGTCCGGACCCATCCACGCGACCGTCGTCAGCAGCCGCTCGCTGAGCACCGGTGTCGAGCCGGTGTTGATGAGGACGAACGAGCCGGTGCCGTAGGTGCACTTGCTCCGGCCCTCCTCGAAGCACCCCTGGCCGAACAGGGCGGCCTGCTGGTCGCCTGCGATGCCCGCGATCGGGAGGTCCAGGCCGAGGAACGACACCGGGTCGGTCCGCCCGATCTCGCCCCAGCTCGGGACGACCTCGGGAAGGGCGGAGAGGGGTACGCCGAACAGCTCGCGCAGCTCCTCGGACCAGCTGCCCTTCCGCAGGTCGAACAGCAGGGTCCTGCTGGCGTTGCTGGCATCTGTGACGTGCCGCTTGCCGCCCGTGAGGCGCGCGATGACGTAGGAGTCGACGGTCCCGACGGCGACCTGCCCGCTCTCGACGCCTCCCCAGGTCCGCTTGTCGTGGCGACGCACCCAGGCGAGCTTCGTCGCGGTGAAGTAGGGGTCGAGCCGCAGTCCGGTGAGCTCGGCGACCCGCGGCTCGTGCTCGCGCAGGTGGTCGCAGAGGTGCGCCGTGCGGCGGTCCTGCCAGACGATCGCGCGGCGCGGGGCCTGCAGGGTCGTGCGGTCCCAGAAGCAGGCGGTCTCGCGCTGCACCGTGATGCCGACCGCGGTGACGGTGCGGCCGTCGAGGGCCTGCCGGCACGACGAGATGACGGCGACCCAGATCTCCTCGGGCTCGTGCTCCACCCAGCCCGGCTCGGGGAAGTGCTGCGGGAACTCCTGGTACCCGCGGCTCAGGACCTGGCCGTCCTCGCTGACGACGAGGGCGGTGACGCCGGTGGTCCCGCAGTCGATCGCGAGGACCGGCATCAGGCCTCCCGCAGCTTTTCGAGGACGAGCACGTCGATGGCGCCCGGGACCATCCGCTCCTCGTAGTTCTCGACGCCCGCCCAGTCGTCGAGGTCCTTGTACCCCAAGGCTTCCAGCTTCGCGGCGACCTCCTCGGCGAGCGCGCCCTCGAGGGGCAGCGTCTCCTCCGGCTTGCCGAAGTAGAGGCGGTGCAGGTCGAGCAGCCGCTGCAGCTCGAGCACCGGGTCGGCGTGGTCGTCGACCCGCAGGTCGACGAGGACGTCCGACCCACCGCCGTACCCGCCTCCCTCGCTGACGACGTAGAGCACCGCGGACTGCCGACCGCGGCGGTCACCGCCCGCCCGGTCGCCGGCCAGCAGCGCCGCCGCGAGCCGGTTAGCGAGCGGACCGGCCGCGGCTTCGAAGGTCGAGGCGACCGCGTCGACGACCTCGGGTCCGGTGAGGATGTTGCCCAGGGCCGCCCAGCCGTCGCCGCTGCGCCCACCGGCCCACCCGTTGCAGTCGGCGCCGGTGAACGTCGCAGCCCCGCCGTCGCGGTCGACCAGCCCGGCCTGACGCTGCAGCCTCCCCTCATCCGCGGCGACCAGCGCGTCGATCGCCTCCTGCGCGCTCTTCCCCTCCGACATGAGCCGCAGCCCGTCCGGTCGGTACGCCAGGTTCGCGAACGCCTGCGTCGCCACGGCCCCCACGCCGTACTGCGCGGCCGGCACCGCGGCCCCGACCGCGAGGAACTTGCTCGCGACCGCCACACCCCACTGGTCGTCGGCCTTCGCAACGATGGAGAACGTCATGTCCTGGGACACTAGGGGAGTGCGCTTCTTTCTCGACCTCGAGTTCGGCGACACGGCCTCCGTCGTGACCCTTGTGTCCGTCGCGGCCGTCGCCGAGGACGGCCGCGAGTACTACGCCGTGTCCTCGGACTTTGACCCGCTCGCCGTCCACCCGTGGGTCGCCGAGCACGTCCTGCCGCATCTCCCGCCCACCTCCACCTGGAAGTCCCGCGCCGTGATCGCCCGCGAGCTCGAGGCGTTCTTCGGCAGCGACCCCGTCTGGTGGGCCTGGTTCGGCGCCTACGACCACGTGGCGCTCTGCCAGCTCTGGGGCGCGATGCCCTCGCTGCCGCGGCAGTTCCCCCGCTTCACGCTCGACGTCCGGCAGCTGTGGGAGCACCTCGGACGCCCGCGCCTGCCCGAGCAGGAGTCAGGACTGCATGACGCGCTCATGGACGCCCGGCACGTCAAGGTCCGCTACGACGCGCTGGCCGAGGCCGCCTACCGGCTGGGCCTCGACGTCTGACCTGTCTGCCAGGGTGGCTTCATGACGCGCCCTGAGCCGCCCCTGTCCGCCGCCGAGGCGGAGACGCTGGTCGGCTTCCTCGGCTACCAGCGGGCCACGCTGGCCTGGAAGTGCAGCAACCTCAGCACCGAGCAGCTCGCGACCCGGCTGCCGACGAGCGCGCTGTCGCTCGGCGGACTGCTGAAGCACCTGGCGCGGATCGAGGACTACTGGTTCAGCCACACGATCGGTGAGCAGCCCGAGCTCGAGCCGTGGGCGTCGATGCCGTGGGCCGCGGAGTGGGACAACCACGTCGAGCACACCGGCGACGAGCTGTTCGCGATGTGGATGTCGCGCGTCGAGGCCTCGGTCCTGGTGGTGCGGGCGGCGCTGGAGCAGGGTCTGGACCGGGTCTACCCGGCGTGGGGCGGCGAGGGTGAGGCGTCCCTGCGCTGGGTCATCACGCACATGATCGAGGAGTACGCCCGCCACAACGGCCATGCCGACCTGCTCCGCGAGTCGATCGACGGCGAGACCGGCGAGTAGCCGTCCGGCTCCGGTTGTTCACGGCGCCGGCCACCGGCTGAGCGCGGATCCGGACCCGGCCGGTGAACAACCGGAGCAGGAGAGGGTCAGGCGGGGGCGAGGACCTCGATGACGACGTCGGCGACGCCGGAGTAGCCGAGCGCGCGGGAGCCCGCCCGGCTCATGTCGACGATGCGGCCGGCGACGTAGGGGCCGCGGTCGTTGACCAGGCAGTTCACGGCGTAGCCGCCGGAGGTGACGTGGATGACCGTCCCGAGGGGGAGCTCCTTGTTGGCGCAGGTGAGCCGCTCGGGGTCGTAGGGCGAGCCGGAGGCGGTGGAGTGGCCGACGAAGCCCGGCCCGTACCAGGACGCCTTGCCCGCGACGGTCTGGCCGGTCTGGACGTAGCCGGCCGGGATGCCGCTGCCGGTGCGCTCGAGGAGCTCGACGATCGGCTCCTCGTTCGCGAGGGCGCGGCGCGACCGCTCGGTCTGCGCGGGGGTGAGGGCGAGGGTGACGGTCGTCGAGACGCCGTCGAGCAGGCTGCGCTGAGCCTCGAGCTGCGCCTGGACCGCCGCGTCGTGCTCGGCGTCGGCGATCGCCTTCGCCTGGGCGTAGAGGTCGCGTGCCCGGTCCTGCTCGGCGAACAGCACCTGCGCCTTGCCCATGAGCGACCGGCGGTAGGCCTCGGCCTGCTTCTGCAGCCGGTCCACCGCGGCGGTCTGGGTGGAGACGGCGTCGACGAGGTCCTGGTCGACGGTGAGGCTGGCCTCCTCGGCGTGCTTCGCGAGCGCGATGGCAGTGGGCGCGGCGATCTGGTACTGCCAGCCGGTCAGCTGCTGGTTGCCGCCCGCCATGTAGACGGCACGCGCCCGCCGGTCGAGCGCGACCTGGGCGTCGTACCGGGCGTCGTCGAGGCGGGCGTAGGCCACGCGCAGGCCGCCGTCCTGCGCGGCGGCACGGTCGAGCTCGGCGGCGAGCGCCTCGGCGTGGCTCGAGATCTCGGCGAGCTCGGCGGTGAGCCGCGGCAGGTCGGCGCTGGTGGGCGGTTTCGGCGGCGAAGGCGTGGCGCCGGCCGGGGTGGGCACGCAGGGGAGGGCGACTGCCACAGCCACTGCCAGACTGGCAGCGCTCAACAACCGGCGAACTCGCACGTTGAATGCTTCGACCGGTTGCGCCTCGGGCTTGACGTGGGAAGGGTGACGGACATGCGCATCGGAGTGCTCACCGGCGGGGGCGACTGCCCCGGCCTGAACGCCGTCATCCGGGCCGTCGTCCGCAAGGGCGTCGAGGTCTACGGCCACGAGTTCGTCGGCTTCCGGGACGGCTGGAAGGGCCCGCTCGAGGGCATCACCATGCCGCTCGACGTGCCGGCCGTCCGCGGCATCCTGCCGCGGGGCGGGACGATCCTCGGGAGCTCGAGAACGAACCCCGTCAAGATCGACGGCGGCGTCGACAGGATCCGGCAGAACCTGCGCGACCTCGGCGTCGACGCCCTGATCGCGATCGGCGGCGAGGACACCCTCGGCGTGGCGACCGCCCTCGCCGAGCAGGGCCTCACCGTCGTCGGCGTCCCGAAGACGATCGACAACGACCTCAACGCGACCGACTACACCTTCGGCTTCGACACCGCCGTGCAGATCGCGGTCGACGCGATCGACCGCCTGCACACCACGGCCGAGTCGCACCACCGCGCCCTCATCGTCGAGGTGATGGGCCGGCACGCCGGCTGGATCGCCCTGCACTCGGGCCTCGCCGGCGGCGCGAACGTCATCCTCATCCCCGAGCGGCCCTTCGACATCGACCGGGTCTGCGACTACGTCAAGGCCCGGTTCGAGCGGCACTACGCGCCGATCATCGTCGTCGCGGAGGGGGCGACCCCTGCCGAGGGCACGTTGGCGCTGCAGGCCGGGGAGCTCGACGCCTTCGGGCACGTCCGGCTCGGTGGCATCGGCCAGGTCCTGGAGCGCGAGATCGAGGCGCGCACCGGTTTCGAGTCGCGCCAGACGGTTCTCGGTCACGTCCAGCGGGGCGGGACCCCCACCGCGTACGACCGCGTGCTGGCGACGCGGTTCGGGCTGCACGCCATCGACGCCGTCCACGAGGGTGACAGCGGCGTGATGGTCGCGCTGCACGGCACTGACATCGTGCGCGTCCCGCTGTCCGCCGCCACGAAGGAGCTCAAGGTCGTCCCGCTCGAGCGGTACGCCGAGGCCGAGGTCTTCTTCGGGTGAGCACTGACGCGTCGTGGATCGGCAGCCTGCCGGAGGCCTACGACCAGCTGCTCGGACCGGTGAAGTTCACGCCCTACGCCCGTGAGCTCGCCCTCCGCGCCGCAGCGTTCGGGCCGACCGAGGTCCTCGAGATCGCCGCCGGCACAGGGCTTCTCACCCGCGAGCTGGTCGACGCGATTCCCACTGCGCGCATCGTCGCGACCGACCTCAACCCACTGCTTCGGAACGCCGCTTCGCTTCGCCCTGCTCGGGCGCGGCGACCTCGAGGAGGTCGCCCAGACCCTGCGGGCCGCGCTGACGGAGCGCTGGGGGGCCGGTCCGATCGAGCAGTCGATGTCCGCCTACCTGGTCACGGCCTTGTAGAACCGGACCGCGGCCACCAGCTCCGTACCGTCGCCGCTGCGGGTGAAGGCCGGGGCTCACCGACCCGCTGCCAGCCGCAGGTCTCGTAGCGCCCCGGCAGGGTTGCGGTCGGTCGTGGCAGGGTTCAGGAGTGCCGAGCCGTCGCCAGTTCCTCGTGGGCGCTGCAGGTCTTGGGCTCGCTGCCTGCAGCCGGGACAGGGGACCGATCACCTACGGCGGCTTCCGGTCGGTGCACATGAACGGCAGCACCGTCGGATGGGGCCTCTACAAGCCCGCGCCGGGCACGCTGCCGCTGCTCCTCGTCCTGCACGGCAAGGGCGGGAAACACGAGTCGGCGTTCGTCGACCTGCACCTCGACCGGGCCCTGAAGGCCTCGGGTCAGCGGTTCGCGATCGCGACCGTCGACGGCGGCAAGGACAGCTACTACCACCCGCGCCGCAGCGGTCTGAACCCGCAGCGGATGATCCTCGACGAGCTGCTGCCGGTGCTCGCGAAGCACGGTGTGAGGACGGACAGCTTCGCCGTAGGCGGCTGGTCGATGGGCGGCTACGGCGCCCTGCTGCTGGCCGAGCTGCTCGGGCCGCAGCGGGTGCCGGTGGTCGCGGTCGACAGCCCGGCGCTCTACCTGTCGGCCGGCTCCACCCCGC
This sequence comes from Frankiales bacterium, assembly GCA_025464915.1. Taxonomy (GTDB): domain Bacteria; phylum Actinomycetota; class Actinomycetes; order Mycobacteriales; family SCTD01; genus RYN-111. The sequence continues at coordinate 8,453 of JAODNF010000393.1, forward strand.
AGGGTGCCTTCGACAGCGCCGAGGACTTCCACCGGCACGATGTGCTGCGCTACA
>JAODNF010000435.1 GCA_025464915.1 Frankiales bacterium
CCCCTTCGTCGGCCGGGGAAGCCGCGTCGGTCTTCTTGAAGGCCTCGGGGAAGCCCACGCTGCCGGCGGCGCCGGGCAGCTTCGCTGCGTCGGTCGCGCCACCGGTGGCCTTGACCGTGATGAGGTCGGCGCCACCGCCCTTGAGCAGGGCCTGGACGGCGTAGAGGGTCGCGAGGTGCTGCGACTCGACGCCGGCGACGGTGCCGAACAGCAGACGCGTCGGAGCGTCGGTGACGGTCTCGATGTTCTTGACGTACGTCGACGTCGCGATGTTCTCGAGGGTGATGGCGAGCGCGACGACGTCGAGCGGGCCACCCTTCTTGAGCGCCGGGATGGCGCCCGTGACGACCGGGGTGTACTTCGGGTTGGTCGCCGTCTGCTTCACGCCACCGAGGGCCACGGCCTTCGCGTTGAACGCTGCGCCGTGCTCCTTGTGCTGGCCCATCGTGATGGTCGCGAAGGCCGCGACCGTCTTGATGGCCCGCGAGCTGCCCTTGAGGTAGGGCAGCGTCAGGGCGGTCTGGTAGGTGAGAACCGCGAGGTTCTCCAGCGACGCAGCGGTCTGCAGCGCCATGATGTCGGCGTTGGCGTCCGCGTAGGCGGGCGTGGCAGCAGCGGCCATCAGGCCGAGGCCGCCGACCGCACCGAGGCCGAGCAGGGTGCCGCGACGTGAGCGGGCCTCCTCCTCCTCGCGAACGATCTCGGCGTACTCCTTGGTCGAACGACGCTCGTGGCCCAGGGCCACGATCTCGTCGAGAGGCTGGTTGGCCTCCCGCATCGCGTCGACCTGGAGGTCTTGTGACTCCTCGATCAGCTCGTCGAGCTGATCGATGTCCAGTTCACGCATGAACTCTCCTCATCGGGTGGGTGCCCGCTCGTTGCCGAGGGGACATCGACCCGCTGCGGTATGTCAGCGAGTCAACGGGCCTTTCGCGCCAACGAGGGTGGCGGTTCACCGGAATTTCGAAACTGCCTGGGAATGAACCGATCCAGCGACAACGACGAACGATCCGCAACACCCGCCACCACCCGCCACCGACTGAGTGAAGGTCCCCATGCTGCAGATGCTCGACCGCCCCGGCTTCCTGATCGTCGGCCTGATCGCGATCCTGCTCTTCGGTGCCAAGCGCCTCCCCGAGGCGGCTCGCTCCCTCGGTCGCTCGGCCCGCATCCTCAAGGCCGAGACCGCTGGTCTGCGTGAGGACGACCCGAAGAAGGACGAGACCGTCCACCGCGTGACCACCATCCCCTCCGAGTCGTGACCGCGGTCGCCCTGGAGGCGACAGAGGCCGCCGCCCTGCGGCGGATGAGCCTCATCGAGCACCTGCGCGAGCTGCGCCGGCGCGTCTTCGTCTCGGTGCTCGCCTACCTGGTGGGTGTGGCTGCGGCGTACGCCCTCTGGGAGCCGATCTACGAGTTCCTCCGCCAGCCCTACTGCGCGACGACCGTCGGCCACAAGAGCTGCGACCTCTACGTCCTCGGTGTCTTCGACCCGTTCCAGGTCCGGATGCGGATCGCCTTCCTCGCCGGCGCCGTCATCAGCGCCCCGATCTGGACCTTCCAGCTCGGTCGCTTCATCACCCCTGCGCTGCACCGGCACGAGAAGAAGTACGCCGCGGCCTTCAGCACGTCAGGTCTGGTGCTGTTCTTCGCCGGCGTCGCCATGGCGTACCTGACGGTGGCCCACGGACTGCAGCTGTTCCTCGAGGCCGGCGGCCAGCACGTCCTGCCGCTGGTCACGGTGCAGAACTACCTCAGCTTCATGACGCTGCTGATGCTGGCCTTCGGCCTCGCGTTCCAGTTCCCGCTGGTCGTGCTGCTGCTCAACGTCACGGGCATCCTGTCGGCCGACCGGATGCGGCAGCACCGCCGTACCGCCGTGTTCCTGGTCCTGCTCGTGTCCGCGGTCCTCGTGCCGACGACGGACCCGTTCACCTTCCTGGCCATGGGCGTGCCCCTCGCAGCGCTGTACGAGGTCTGCATCGTCATCGCCCGGATCCGCGAGAAGCGCAAGGCGAGTGCCGCCACGCCCTTCGACCTCGAGGACCTGAGCGCCGGTCTGTAGGCTCGACCCCCCACAACTTCACACGGAGGTCGACCAGTGAGTGCCGCTCGACTGCAGCAGCTCCTCGAACCCGCCGTCGCCGCGACCGGCTTCGACCTCGAGGACGTCACCGTCTCTCCGGCAGGCAAGCGCCGCGTGGTCAAGGTGGTCGTCGACACCGACGGTGGCGTCGACCTCGACGAGGTCGCCGAGGTCGCGCGAGCCGTCTCCGAGGTGCTCGACGAGCACCCGGACCTGGTGCAGGGCGCCTACACCCTGGAGGTCACCAGCCCCGGTGTCGAGCGGCCCCTGACGCAGCCGCGGCACTGGCGGCGTGCCGAGGGCCGGCTGGTCAAGGCCACCCTCGCGGAGGAGACGGTCACCGGGCGCGTGACGGGCAGCACCGACGTCGAGGTCACCCTCGACGTCGACGGCACGCCCCGCACCCTGCTCCAGGCTGAGGTCACCAAGGCCGTCGTCCAGGTGGAGTTCACGAAGGGAGCCGACGCGTGAAGATCGACATGGCCGCTCTCCGAGGGCTCGAGCGAGAGAAGGACATCAAGCTCGACCTGGTCGTGCAGACGATCGAGTCGGCGCTGCTCACGGCGTACCGCCACACCGAGGGAGCCGCGGCGCAGGCCCGCGTCGAGCTCGACCGCAAGACCGGCGACGTCGCCGTCCTCGCCGCCGAGGTGGACGAGGACGGTGCCGTCCTGCGCGAGTACGACGACACGCCGGAGGGCTTCGGCCGCATCGCCGCGATGACGGCCAAGCAGGTCATCCTGCAGCGACTGCGCGAGGCCGAGTACGACGTCACCTACGGCGAGTACGCCGGCCGCGAGGGGGACCTGGTGAGCGGCATCGTGCAGCAGGCCCCGCAGCGCCCCGGTGGTCCGCCGAACCGCAACGTCATGGTCAAGCTCGGCACCCGCGAGGACGCTCTCGAGGCGGTGCTGCCACCGGCGGAGCAGGTGCCGGGAGAGGTCTACGACCACGGCAGCCGGCTCACCTGCCGGGTCATCGCCGTGACCCGTGGACAGCGCGGCCCGCAGGTGTCGGTCTCGCGCACGCACCCGGACCTGGTGCGGGGCCTGTTCGCCCGCGAGGTCCCCGAGGTCGCCGACGGCACCGTCGAGATCGTCGCCCTCGCGCGCGAGAGCGGCCACCGCACCAAGATCGCCGTCCGCACCAAGGTCCAGGGCCTGAACGCCAAGGGCGCCTGCATCGGCCCGCAGGGCTCGCGCGTGCGCGCCGTGCAGAACGAGCTGCACGGCGAGAAGATCGACATCATCGACTGGTACGAGGACCCGGCCCGGTTCGTCGCTGAGGCGCTCTCGCCCGCGACCGTGGTGAGCGTGACGGTCGTGGACGCCGTCCAGCGGTCAGCGAGGGTGGTCGTCCCCGACTACAAGCTGAGCCTCGCGATTGGCAAGGAGGGGCAGAACGCCCGCCTCGCCGCCCGCCTCACCGGCTGGCGGATCGACATCCACTCCGACACGGAGCCCGAGAGTGCGTCGCAAGCGTGAAGCGCCCTCAGGAGTAGACTCGTCCACGGCCTCGATCGTGGGACCGGTCCGCACCTGTGTGGGGTGCCGGGGTCGCGACGCGAGGTCAGCCCTGCTGCGTGTCGTCGTGGTGGGCGGTGTGCTCACCGTCGACCACGTCCGATGCCTGCCGGGGCGGGGCGCCTCCGTGCACCCCGACCCGGACTGCATCGACCTCGCCGACCGACGCCGAGCGTTCCCACGGGCCCTCCGGGTCCCGGGTCCGCTGGACGTCACCCCCGTCAAGCAGGCAGTCCAGTCACCTACTCGAGAGCAGGTCGAGCCGCGCACATGAGCACTCGATGACTCACCACCGATGAGCACCGCCATGCAGTAACCACGACGGCTTGGGAAAGACCCGGGCCAGACCTTCACAAGAAGGAGCACAGTGCCCGGCAAAGCCCGCGTCCACGAGCTCGCCAAAGAGCTCGGGATGGAGAGCAAGGCTCTCCTGTCCTGGTTGAACGACAACGGGGAGTTCGTCAAGAGCGCCTCGTCCACCATCGAACCGCCCGTCGCCCGCAAGGTGCGCGAGGCCTT
>JAODNF010000216.1 GCA_025464915.1 Frankiales bacterium
TCGGGCCCGTGGACACCGTCCTCGGCCTGCTGGCGCGCACGTGCGGCCGGGAGACGGCGGCCGTCGCGCACCTGGAAGCCGCCGTGCAGCAGGCCGCGGCGCTCCCCTCCCCGCCGTGGCTCGCCGACGCCCAGCTGCACCTCGCAGCAGCGATCGAGGGCAGCGACCCGGGTCGGGCGTCAGAGCTGCGGGTCGAGGCGCGCACGAGCGCCGGCCGGCGCGGCTTCGACGCGCTCACCCGCTGATCGGCGCCTCGTTCCACTCGATCCAGCCCAGGCCGTCACCGGCCACGGTCGTGAACCGCGCGAGGCAGCGGTGGAACGGCCAGGTGTCGCCCCCGTCGGTGATGAGCGTCGGGCCGTGCGCGATCGGCGTGACGGTGACGTCGGTCCCGGTCGGCAGCACCTTCAGGCGCCCGGTCCGGGGCAGGTCGTCGATCTCCTGGGTGCGGTCGACGTCGGTCACGGTCACGTCCCGGTCGTACCCCGTGGTGAAGCGGAACTCCGGGAAGACGACGTCCGTCACGTGCAGCCGGGTGCCGTCCGCGAGCCGCGCCGCCGACCAGCACCAGCGGCTGCTCTTCCAGTCGCGCACCCCCCACGAGTGGTCGCGTTGCCCTGGTACGTCGACGATCTCACGCGTCACGCCGTCGACGGTGACGGTGCCACTGATCAGGCAGGGGACCTCGTAACGGGTCGTGATGTCGTACTCGAACGGTGTCCCGTGGGTCGACCAGGTGAGGTCGATGCTGACCTGCACCTCGCGTCCCGCCTTGCCGTGCACGACGTCCTCGGCGGTGAGCTCCTCGGCGGTCGTGGTGCCCCTGATGCGCCAGGTCCCGTCGGTGCCGACGTGGGTGATGCCGTGCACCGTCAGGGCCCCGTCGGTCGGGATCGGGGCGGCCTTGTCGTCGACCCTGACGACGCCGTCGGGGGTGACGAGGCACAGCAGGTACCAGCAGGTGTCCTGGTTCGGCACCAGCCCGACGCGGACGTACCCGCCGGCGTCCTCGGTGGCCCAGTCGAAGTACCAGGACTCGTTCCACCAGTGCTCGTCGCCCGGCTCGTGCCGGTGCTCCTCGTAGGTCACGGGAGCAGCTCCAGGGCGTCGAGGTGATCGACCTGCGCACACGCCCTTTCGACGGAGCACAGGAACATCCGGTCGCCGCGCTCGGTCCGCTCGACCAGCATGCTGCTGGCGATCGCCATGACCAGTGTGCCGAACGACATCCGCCGGTAGTCGCGCCAGCAGTCCTCCCAGTCGTAGTCGGCTCGGTCGAGCTCCCGGTGGTACGACCTGACGAGCCGTTCCTCGTTCGCCGCGCGCTCTGCCGGGTCGGCGATGGCGCAGGCGACGAAGTAGCTGGTGTCGACCATCGGCGGTCCCCACGTCGCCGTCTGCCAGTCGACGACGGAGACGGTGCCCTCGCCGAACAGCAGGTTGTCGAGGCGGTAGTCGCCGTGCACGACGGCCATCGGACCGCGTCGGTCCGCCAGGTACTGGGGCAGCCGGTCCATCAGAGCCGCGCAGATCTGCTTCTGCCGATCTGTCAGGTCGGCGTCGTAGCGCTCGAGGAAGCCCGGGAACAGGCCCTGGATCATCGCTGCCGTGAAGGCGGCGGACTCGGGCGTCGTGCGGTTGAGCCAGGGCAGGGCAGCGATCTCCTGGTCCTCCCAGCTGCTGCCGTGCAGGTGCGCGAGCGCGGTCAGCGCGAGCTCTGCCTGCTCGAGGCTGCAGCCCGTCAGCTGGTCGCCCTGGACGGCCGGCGCCAGGTCCTGCATGAGCAGCGTGAACCAGCCGGTGTCGACCTCGACCTCGCCGTAGAAGCACTGGGGGACAGGCACTCTCAGCTTCCGCGCGAGCTCCAGGTAGAAGCACACCTCGACCTCGAAGATCCGCAGCGCCAGCCCTGTGGCGCGGCTCGTCTCGTCGGCCGCGGCGACCTTGAGGACCGCGGTGCGGCCGCTGTCGGTCGTGATGCGGAACGAGTCGCCCATCTGCCCGGTGCCGACGGGCGCGACGCTGTAGCTGCTGACCGGTTCGCCGAGCGCCTCGGTGAGCCAGTCGGCGCTCAGGTCGTCTGCGGTCTTCAGGATCACGCGTCCCCCTCGGTGCGGAGTGCCTTCGACATCACGGCCTGCATCAGGTACATCGCGGCGATGTAGGTGAGCTCGAGCATCGCCACGTCGCCGAGCTCCTTGCTGAGCGGCTCGAACACCTCGTCCGGCACCGACCCGTGGTCGTGGACGAGGTGGTCCGCGAACCGCAGCAGGTGCTGCTCGGTGCTGGTGAACAGCTCGCTCGTCGGGTCGGTCTCGACGGCCTTGATGCGCTCCTCGGTCTCGCCGAGGTTCCGGAGCGCGAGGACGTGCTGGCTGCTGACGAACCCGCTGCCCGCGGCGAAGCCGATGCGGGTCTGCGCCAGCTCCCTCAGCAACGGCGGCAGCTCCCGGTCCGGGGACTGGTAGAGCAGGAACCCCTTCACGGCGTGCTCGAGCACGTCGGGGGAGTTGGCGAAGACGGTCCACCAGTCGCCGTTGGTCCCTGTCGCCGTACCCGGCTGCTCCACCGGGCAGCGGCCCTCGAAGAGGTGGTCGTAGATCATCGTGACGACCGGGCTGGTCGCCTCGGCCCGCGTGACCTGGTGCAGCCGCATCAGGCGGTCGCGACCAGCGGCTTCACGTCCTCCGGCGTGAGCGCGCGCGTCCAGGCGGCGAACTCCAGCAGGATCCCGTCCGGGTCCTGGAAGTAGACGCTCCGCACGAAGACCCCCGGGTGCACCTCCTCGGCGATCCCGAGCTCGGAGTCGTCGTGGTTCGCCACCTCCGTGCAGTCGATCCCCTTGCTGCGCAGGCCCTCGACGTACTCCTCCATCTTCTCCGCCGGCACCGCGAACGCGACGTGGTTCATCGACCCGTGCGCGCTCGTCGCGTTCCCCTGGTCCGGCCGGTTCGCCGGTGCGGAGACGCCAGGTGCTGCCTCGGCGGCGTCCGGGAACCAGAAGAACGCGACCGCGTCCCCGTTGCCGCAGTCGAAGAAGAAGTGCTTCCCCAGCCCGAACGGCAGGTCGATGGTCTTGATGAGCGGCATGCCCAGCAGGTCCCGGTAGAAGTGCACCGTCCGCTCCATGTCCTTGCACACCAGAGCCAGGTGGTTGATCCCGCGGAACTCGAACATCGTCGCCTCCACTTACCTGCAGGAGTGCCGATAATGTTGCGTGCGGGTGCCCCCGTCAACGGCTACCAGCCGCGCTCTCGCCACTCAGGCAGGTTCGGGCGCTCGGTGCCGATGGTCGAGTCGGAGCCGTGGCCCGGGTAGAACCAGGTTGAGTCGGGCAGCGCGAACAGCTTGGTCTCGACGTCGTCGATGAGGGTCGCGAACCGCCTCGCGTCCTTCTCGGTGTTGCCGACGCCGCCGGGGAACAGCGAGTCCCCGGTGAACAGGTGCCCGCCCTCGGGCTCGAAGTAGAGCGCGACCGAGCCGGGGGTGTGGCCGACGATGGTGATCGCCTGCAGGTCGTGGGACCCGACGGTGACCACGTCGTCGTCGGTGATGAGGCGGTCCACGGGCACTGGGAGGTCGGGCGCGTCGGCGGCGGTGGCGAGGACGGGGGCGCCAGTGGCCTTCACCACCGTCTCGAGGCCCTGCCAGTGGTCCCAGTGGCCGTGCGTCTCGACGATCCCGATCAGCCGGCCGTCGCCCAGGGTCTCCAGGAGCCGCTCGGGGTCGCCGGCGGCGTCCACGAGCAGGGTGTCGCCGCTCGCGGTGTCCCGCAGGAAGTAGCAGTTGTTGTTGAACGGGTTCGTCGCGATCTTGGTGATCGTCAGCCCCGGGAGCTCCCGCACGTCGGTGGGACCGCCCACCTCGACCTCGCCTGAGTACGCCATGAGCCGACGCTATCCCGACCGGGCGGGCCTGCTCGCTCGTACCCCTTGTTCCCGCCCCTGGCCAACTGCCTACGTGGGTAGGCAGTTGGCCAGGGTGGAAAGGGCGTCCCCGAGCGCTCTCCGGGACGTCTGCTGGAGGGGACACCGGCACGCTCACGGTGGGCGGGCCACGGAGAGCGGCGGACGTCACGTCCGGGAGCGGGATGGTTCTGTCGGACAGCGCCGTTAGCCTGGGAACGGAGCTTCCCCAGCCCCCGACTCGAAGGAAACGATGGCCGACCGCCTGGTCGTGCGCGGCGCGCGCGAGCACAACCTCAAGGACGTCTCCCTCGACCTGCCCCGGGACGCGCTGATCGTGTTCACCGGGCTGTCCGGGAGCGGGAAGTCCAGCCTGGCGTTCGACACGATCTTCGCGGAGGGCCAGCGCCGCTACGTGGAGTCGCTGAGCGCCTACGCACGGCAGTTCCTCGGGCAGATGGACAAGCCGGACGTCGACTTCATCGAGGGACTGAGCCCGGCGGTCTCGATCGACCAGAAGTCGACCAACCGCAACCCGCGCAGCACCGTCGGCACGATCACGGAGGTCTACGACTACCTCCGCCTGCTGTTCGCCCGTGCCGGCACCCCGCACTGCCCCGTCTGCGGCAAGGTCATCGCCCGCCAGCAGCCGAGCCAGATCGTCGACCGCGTCCTGGAGCTGGAGGAGGGCGCCAAGTTCCAGGTGCTCGCGCCGGTCATCCGGGAGCGCAAGGGCGAGTACGTCGACCTGTTCGCCGACCTGCAGACCAAGGGCTACTCGAGGGCGCGTGTCGACGGGGTCGTGCACCTGCTGACCGAGGTCCCGAAGCTCAAGAAGCAGGAGAAGCACACCATCGAGGTGGTCGTGGACCGCCTGCAGGTGAAGGCCTCCAGCAAGCGACGGCTGACCGACTCGGTCGAGACGGCGCTGCAGCTCGGCAACGGCCTGGTGACGCTGGACTTCGTCGACCTCGCCGAGGACGACCCGCACCGCGAGCGCACCTTCTCCGAGCACCTGGCCTGCCTCGACGACGACCTGAGCTTCGAGGAGCTCGAGCCGCGCAGCTTCTCCTTCAACTCACCCTTCGGGGCCTGCGTGGAGTGCCACGGTCTCGGCACCCGCAAGGAGGTCGACCCCGAGCTGGTCGTCCCCGACGCCGAGAAGACCCTCGGCGCCGGCGCGATCCAGCCGTGGAGCAGCGGCCACAACATCGAGTACTTCGGCCGGCTCATCACCGCCCTCGGCGACGCCCTCGGGTTCACCCTGAAGTCCCGCTGGGAGCAGCTGACCGCCAAGCAGCAGAAGGCGATCCTCTACGGCCACGAGACCGAGGTGCACGTCCGCTACAAGAACCGCTACGGGCGCGAGCGCAGCTACTACACCTCGTACGAAGGCGTGGTGCCGTTCCTCGAGCGGCGGCACGCCGAGGCCGAGAGCGAGACCAGCCGCGACCGCTACGAGGGCTACATGCGGGAGGTCCCGTGCCCCGCGTGCAAGGGCGCGCGCCTCAAGCCCGAGGTGCTCGCGGTGACGCTGTCCGGCAAGTCGATCGCGCAGATCGCCTCGCTCAGCATCGCGGACTGCGCGGAGTTCCTGCGCAGCCTCGAGCTCGACGACCGGCAGCGGATGATCGCCGAGCGGGTGCTCAAGGAGGTCAACGAGCGGATGGGATTCCTGCTCGACGTCGGCCTCGACTACCTGTCCCTGGACCGCCCGGCCGGCACCCTCGCCGGCGGTGAGGCGCAGCGCATCCGGCTCGCGACCCAGATCGGCTCGGGCCTGGTCGGGGTCCTGTACGTCCTGGACGAGCCGTCCATCGGGCTGCACCAGCGCGACAACCGCCGGCTCATCGACACGCTGCTGCGCCTGAAGGACCTGGGCAACACCCTCATCGTCGTCGAGCACGACGAGGACACGATCCACGTCGCCGACTGGGTCGTCGACATCGGTCCGGGTGCGGGGGAGCACGGCGGCCAGGTCGTCGTGAGCGGCACCGTGCAGGACCTGCTCGACTCCCCCGACAGCATCACGGGGCAGTACCTGTCCGGCCGCCGCTCGATCGAGGTGCCGGCCATCCGGCGCCCGCGCGACCCCAAGCGCAAGGTCACGATCGTCGGCGCCCGCGAGCACAACCTGTGCGACGTCACCGTCGACATCCCGCTCGGCCAGCTGGTCGCCGTGACGGGGGTGAGCGGCTCCGGCAAGAGCACCCTGATCAACGACATCCTGTCCGCGGTCCTGGTCAACCAGCTGAACGGCTCGCGTGAGGTCCCCGGCCGGCACACCCGGATCACGGGTCTGGACCAGCTCGACAAGGTCGTGCGCGTCGACCAGTCACCGATCGGCCGGACCCCGCGGTCCAACCCCGCGACCTACACGGGCGTCTTCGACCACATGCGCAAGCTGTTCGCCGAGACCACCGAGGCGAAGGTGCGCGGCTACCTGCCCGGCCGCTTCTCGTTCAACGTGAAGGGCGGCCGCTGCGAGAACTGCGCCGGCGACGGCACGATCAAGATCGAGATGAACTTCCTCCCCGACGTGTACGTCCCGTGCGAGATCTGCCACGGCGCCCGCTACAACCGCGAGACGCTCGAGGTGCACTTCAAGGGCAAGACCATCTCCGAGGTCCTCGACATGCCCATCGAGGAGGCCGCGTCCTTCTTCGAGGCCGTGCCCGCGATCAGCCGGCACCTGAAGACGCTGGTGGACGTCGGCCTCGGCTACGTCCGCCTCGGGCAGCCTGCTCCCACGCTGTCCGGCGGTGAGGCGCAGCGCGTCAAGCTGGCGGCCGAGCTGCAGAAGCGCCAGACCGGCCGCACGATCTACGTCCTCGACGAGCCCACCACCGGCCTGCACTTCGAGGACATCCGCAAGCTGCTCGCCGTCCTCGGCCGACTGGTCGACCAGGGCAACAGCGTGGTGGTCATCGAGCACAACCTCGACGTCATCAAGACGGCGGACTGGGTCATCGACCTCGGCCCTGAAGGCGGTTCCGGTGGCGGCCTGGTCGTCGCCGAGGGCACCCCCGAGGACGTCGCCCAGATCGAGGCCAGCCACACCGGGCGCTTCCTCAAGGAGATCCGGGCCGGGCGCGGCCACGGGCACCTGGCGCCGGTCGGCGAGCCGGCCCCGCCGGGGGAGGACCACCTGGGTGCGACGCCGGTGCGGGCCCACAAGGCCAAGGCGCCGGGCAAGACCGT
>JAODNF010000002.1 GCA_025464915.1 Frankiales bacterium
GAGGCCGTGCGCGGCCTTCGCGAGCAGGTTGGCGGTGGCGGGAGCCACCACGACGAGGTCGGCCTCCTGGCCGATCCGGACGTGCGGCACCTCGTGGACCGAGTCCCAGGTGCTGGCGCTGACCGGCTTGCCGGACAGGGCGGCCCACGTCGAGGCGCCCACGAACTCGAGCGCCGACGCTGTCGGGACGACGGTGACGTCGTGGCCGGTCTCGGTGAGCTGGCGCAGCAGCTCCACGGCCTTGTAGGCCGCGATGCCCCCGGCGACGCCGAGGACGACCTTGGGCACCTAGCTCTTGTTGTCGGGCGAGTCGACGCCCGCCTCGTGGGTCAGCAGGCCGCTGTTGATCTCGCGCAGCGCGATCGAGAGCGGCTTCTCCTGCACGCCGGTCTCGACGAGCGGGCCGACGTACTCGAGCAGGCCCTCGCCGAGCTGGCTGTAGTAGGCGTTGATCTGGCGCGCGCGCTTCGCGGCGTAGATGACGAGGCTGTACTTGGAGTCGGTGGCAGCCAGCAGCTCGTCGATGGGCGGGTTGGTGATGCCGATCGGGTTCGCGACGGTGCCAGACACGTGTGTTACTCCAAAGCAGTTGGGGTCGTCATCAACGCTACCAGCGCGTGCGCCGCGCGCTCGACGTCGTCGTTGACGAGGACCACGTCGAACTCGTCCTCGGCGGCCATCTCGATCCGGGCCCGGTCCAGCCGCTCCCGGACCCGGTCCGCCGACTCGGTGCCCCGCCCGGTGAGCCGGCGGGCCAGCTCCTCGAAGGACGGTGGGGCCAGGAACACCAGCTGGGAGTCGGGCATGGAGCTACGGACCTGGCGCGCGCCCTCGATGTCGATCTCGAGCAGGGCAGAGCCGCCGGCCGCCAGCTGCGCCTCCACCGGCACCCGTGGCGTGCCGTAGGACGCGCTCATGTGCGCATCGTGCTCGAGCAGCTCGCCGTCCGCGACCATCCGGTCGAACTCGGCCTGGTCGACGAAGTGGTACTCGACGCCGTCGGTCTCGCCCTCCCGCGGCTCGCGGGTCGTCACGGACACCGACAGCCAGGTCTCGGGGTGCAGCCGGCGCACCTCGGCGATCACGCTGCCCTTGCCCACGCCGGACGGACCGGCGAGGACCGTGAGCCGGCCCGTCACTCGAACGCTTTGAGCAGCGCCTCGCGCTGCTTGGCGCCCAGGCCCCGGACCCGCCGGGCCGGGGAGATCTCGAGCTGCTCGATGAGCTTCTGCGCACGGACCTTGCCCACGCCCGGCATCGCCTCGAGCACCGCCACGACCTTCATCTTGCCGACGGCGTCGTCGGACTCGCCGCTGTCGAGGACGTCCGCCAGCGTCGTACCGCCCGACTTCAGGCGCAGCTTGAGCTCCGCGCGCGCCTTCCGCGCGGCCGCGGCCTTCTCCAGGGCAGCCGCGCGCTGCTCGGGCGTGAGGGGCGGCAGGGCCAAAGCACAGTCCTTCTCCAGCGACAGGTGGGGCGCGGCGAACCTAGCGACTCCGACACCCCGGGACAAACAGCGGTACGCCGTTCGGGTGGCGCCGAGGCGGGCGGACCGCCTGCGAGGAGCGCCCGCACGACCCCGCACGGCTGGATCCCGTTCCTGCACGGACCGGGCGCACGCATCCGCGGGCGACTGTGCGGACCGCCCGCTCGGGCGCACGCGGGCGGGCCGCGCAGTGCGTGTCAGGCGAGGGTCGCGGCGATGGCGGCGGCGGCGACGCCGGGGTCGGGGGCGCCGGTGATCGGGCGGCCGATGACGAGCAGATCGGCACCGTCGGCGAGGGCCTGCTCGGGGGTGGCCACGCGGGCCTGGTCCTGGGTGTCGGCGCCGGCCGGGCGGACCCCTGGGGTGATCAGCGTGATCCCGGGGCCGACCTCGGCGCGGACCGCTGCGACCTCCTGGGGCGAGCAGACGAGGGCGCCGGCGCCGGCGCCGACGGCCAGGGCGGCGAGGCGGCGCACGGCGTCGAGCGGCGGGCCGGCGAGGCCCACTTCGTCGAGGACCGCCGGCGTCATGCTGGTGAGGACGGTCACGGCCGCGATCGTGACGTCGGGGGCGGCCTCGACGGCAGCACGCACCATGTCGGCTCCCCCGCCGGCGTGGACCGTGAGGAACCTGGGCTTGAGACCGGCCACGGCGCGAGCGGCCCCGGCAACCGTGTTGGGGATGTCGTGCAGCTTGAGGTCGAGGAACAGGTCCACGCCGCTGCCGCCTCGCACGGTCTCGACGACGGCGGGGCCGTGGCTGCAGAACAGCTCGAGCCCGACCTTCACGACCTGGACGTGCGGGGTGACGGCCTTGGCCCAGAGGGCCGCCGTCTCGAGGTCCGGTGCGTCCAGCGCGACGGCGATCGGGGCGCGGCTCACTGCTCGTCCTCCTGCTGCGGCTCGGGGTCCGTGTCGCCCACCGGGTCCGGGCCCTCCGGGACGTGCACCTCGGGCGGGCGGTGCGCCAGGCCGACGGCCTCGGCGACGCTCCCGAAGCCGCGCTCGGCGAGCGCGACGGCGAGCTCGTCCAGGATGCGGATCGGGGCGCTCGGGTCACCGAAGACGGTGGTGCCGACGCTGACGGCGTTGGCACCGGCGAGGATGAGCTCGAGGGCGTCGAGGCCGGTGCGGATGCCACCCATGCCGAGGATCGGGATGTCGGGCAGCGCCTGGCGCACCTGCCACACGCAGCGCACCGCGATCGGCCGGATCGCCGGGCCGGACAGGCCACCGGTGATCCCGCCCAGCGCCGGGCGCATGGTGTCGGTGTCGATGACCATGCCGAGCAGCGTGTTGATGAGGCTCAGGCCGTCCGCGCCCGCGTCGACGCAGGCCCGGGCGATCGCGGTGATGTCGGTGACGTCCGGGCTGAGCTTGGCGAAGATCGGAACCCCTGCGGGGGCCGAGCGCTTCACGGCCTGGATGACGCTGGCCGAGGCCATGGGGTCGCAGGCGAAGACCTGGCCGCGGTCCTCGACGTTGGGGCAGGAGATGTTGACCTCGATCATGGCGAGGCCCTTCTGACCACGGAGCCTCGCGGCCAGCTTGGCGAAGTCGTCGACGGACCCGCCGGCGATCGAGACGACCGCCCGGGCGCCGCGCTGGTGCAGCCAGGCGAGGTCCTTGTCGAGGAACGCGTCGATCCCCGGGCCCTGCAGTCCGATGCTGTTGAGCATGCCGCTGGGCGTCTCCGCCATCCGCGGGGTCGCCCGGCCGGACCGCGGGGCGAGCATGATCGACTTCGTGACGATGCCGCCGAGCTCGGACACGTCGAAGAACTGGTCGAGCTCTTGACCCGCGGCGGCGCAGCCGGAGGCGGTGAAGACCGGGTTCGGGAAGGTGATGCTGCCCAGCCTGGTCGTCAGGTCGACGTCGGGACGCCTGAACACCTCTTCGGTCTTGCGGAAGGTGAGCTCGGTCATCGGTGACCACCCGTTCCGGCGTTGAGGGAGCCGACCACGTCCGGAGGAACGCTGCCCACGTCGTTCCACCGGACCCGGTCACCGAGGAACACCGGGCCCTCGACGCAGGACCGCACCATGCGGGTCTGGCCGTCGTCGCCCACGACCGGCAGCACGCAGGTCATGCAGACCCCGACACCACAGGCCATCGACTCCTCGACCGCGACCTGGCAGGGGATGCCGTGGGCGGTGCAGATCTCGGTGACGGCCTTGAGCATCGCCATCGGCCCGCAGGCGTAGACGACATCGGTGTCGGCGCGCTCGATCAGCTCAGGGAGCGCGTCGGTGACCCGCCCGCGGCGGCCGCTCGAGCCGTCGTCGGTCAGCACTTCGATGCTGGTGGCCATCCGCTTGGCGTCGAGCTGGCCGAAGAGCCGGTGCTGGTCACCGGCGCCGAGCACGAAGTCGACGCGGCAGCC
>JAODNF010000052.1 GCA_025464915.1 Frankiales bacterium
CGGGTCCATGTTGAGCATGAGCATCCGGGTCATGGCCAGCTGCATCTCCTCCTCCTCGGGCGTGGCGCCCTTGCGCGGCAGCAGCAGCGAGCCACGCTCGTGCGAGGAGAAGACCTCGGCGGTCCGGGAGACCTCCATGACGTCCGCGTGCCGGGTGACGACCCAGAAGCCGTCGCCGTAGCTGCCGGGGTCGTCGTGCCAGAAGACCGGCGCCTCGCTGCGCATGGTGGCGAAGCGGTCGAGCGGCAGGCCGTTCTCGAAGGTGTCCGGGTCCATCAGGTCGATGGGGAACGGGCAGCGGGGGGCGTCCGCCTTCTCGGGTGCGGTCATGACAGGAGCTCCTTCGAGGAAAGGCGAGGCAGTGCGCTGACGGTCTTCTCGTAGTCGGCGAGCAGGGTGGCGACGGTCTCGGCGACGGTGCGGGTCTCCTTGAAGGAGCCGACCAGCTGACCGATGGGGGTGCCCATCAGCTCCTCGCGCCCGGCGAGCCGGATGCGCTCCAGGGCCTCCGAGCAGAGCATGTACTGCAGCGGCATCCCGAGCGGGTCGGGGTTGTCCGGGCTGTCCCACGCCTCGGTCCAGTCGGTGCGCAGCTGACGCGCCATCTTCCCGGTGTAGGCGCGGGACCGGACGGCGTCCTGCGACCGCGCCTCGTGGAACTTCTTCTGCATGATGTCGCTCTGGCCGCACTCGACGGTGTTGAGCCACATCGAGCCGGTCCAGACGCCCTGGGCGCCGAGCGCGTAGGCCGCCGCGGCCTGCCGGCCGGAGCCGATGCCGCCGGCGGCGAGGACGGGCGTCGAGGACAGCGCCTCGACGATCTCCGGCACCAGGATCATCGTGGCGATGTCACCGCTGTGGCCGCCGGCCTCGGTCCCCTGGGCGACGATGATGTCGACGCCGTTGGCGACCTGCTTCATCGCGTGGTCGAGCCGCCCGCACAGCGCCGCCACTCGGACGCCCCCGCTGTGGGCCTCGTCGACGACGTCCTTCGGGGGCGGCCCGAGGGCGTTGACGATGAGCTTGACCTGCTTGCGCTCCAACGAGATCGCCACCTGCTCGCGCGCCTCGGTGTCGTTCCACGAGAGCAGGCCGCGGCCCTGCTGGTGCCGGCCCTCGGGCAGCTTCGGCACGTCGTACTTCTCGAGCACCGACTCGACGAAGTCCTTGTGCTCCTGCGGGATCATCCCCTGGAGCATCTCCTGCATGGAGTCGACGTCCATGCCGGCCTTGGCCTCGGTCTTCATCGGCATGACGACGTCGACGCCGTAGGGGCGGCCACCGACGCCCGCCTCGATGTAGTCGAGTGCCTCCTTCAGCTCCGCCGGCGTGAACCGGACCGCGCCGAGGACGCCCAGGCCGCCGGCCTTGCAGACCTCGATGACGACGTCCGGCATGTAGTTGAAGGCGAACAGGCCGAAGTCGATGCCGAACGAGTCGGACAGGTCGGTGCGCATCTGGAATCTCTCTTACTGGTCGACCGACAGGATGCACCCGCTGGTGGGCACACCGGTACCGGCGGTCACGAGCACGTTCTCGACGTTCGGGACCTGGTTGTACGAAGTACCGCGGATCTGGCGCACGCCCTCGGCGATGCCGTTCATGCCGTGCAGGTAGGCCTCGCCGAGCTGGCCGCCGTGGGTGTTGACGGGCAGGCCACCGCCGAGCTCGATGTTGCCGCCTGCCATGAAGTCCTTGGCCTCGCCGCGCTTGCAGAAGCCGAACTCCTCGAGCTGCTGCAGGACGAACGGGGTGAAGTGGTCGTAGATCACCGCGGTCTGGATGTCCTGCGGCCCGAGGCCCGACTGCGCCCAGAGCTGCTGCGCGACCAGCCCCATCTCCGGCAGGCCGGCGATGTCGTCGCGGTAGTAGCTGACCATCGACTGCTGGCCCTGGGACGAGCCCTGCGCTGCGCCGCTGACCACGGCCACCGGGTTGGGCAGGTCGCGGGCCCGCTCGACGGTCGTGACCACGAGGGCCTGCCCGCCGTCGGTCTCCTGGCAGCAGTCGAGCAGGTGCAGCGGATCGACGATGAACCGGCTGTTCTGGTGGTCCTCGAGGGTGATCGGCTTCTCGTAGAACCAGGCCTTGGGGTTGGTCGCGGCGTGCTTGCGGTCGGCGACGGCGACGAGGCCGAAGTCGGCGGACGTGGCGCCGTACTCGTGCATGTAGCGCTGCGCGAACATCGCGACCCACGAGGCGGGCGTCATCAGGCCGAAGCTCGAGACCCAGCTCATCGCGATGCCCTCGGACGTCGGCTCGCCGCGGTGGGCACCGGACCCGAAGCGGTGGCCGGAGCGCTCGTTGAAGGCGCGGTAGCAGACCACCGTGTCCGCGACGCCGGTCGCGACGGCGAGCGCCGCCTGCTGCACCGTCGCGCAGGCCGCACCCCCGCCGTACCCGATCTTGCTGAAGAACTTCAGGTCGCCGAGCCCGGCGGTCTTGGCGACCTCGATCTCGGAGTTGGTCTCCATCGTGAAGGTGGTCAGGCCGTCGACGTCACGCGGCTTCAGACCGGCGTCGCGGACGGCCTCGAGGACGGCCTCGCCGGCGAGCTGGAGCTCGGAGCGGCCGGAGTCCTTGGAGAACTCCGTGGCGCCGATGCCGGCGATCGCGACCTGACGGTCGAACGAGCGGGTCATGCGGGGACCTCCACGGTGACCGTCGCGATGACGTGGTCACCGAGTGAGTTGGACCCCAAGACGTCGACGGTGAGCAGCTGCCCGTCGACCGCCGTCACGGTGCCGCGCAGCGTCATGACGTCGCCGGCGTAGTTCGGGACGCCGAGCCGCAGCTTGCTGCTCTTGATGACCGAGAGCGGCCCGAAGTGGTCCGTGACGTAGCGCAGGACGTACCCGTTGCTCGTCAGGATGTTCGTGAAGATCGTCTTGCTGCCCTTCTCCTGGGCAGTCGCCACGTCGTGGTGCACGTCCTGGTAGTCGCGGCTGGCGATGGCCGTGGCGACGATGTTGCGCACGGAGGCCTCGATCGTCAGCTCGGGCAGCGCGGTGCCGACAGCGGTGCTCACGGGGCCACCTTGAAGGTCGGGCGGAGCTCGCCGCCGGGAACGGGGGTGAACGCGACCTGGACCTGCTGCCCCACGAAGGTCTGGTCCGGCTTCGCGCCGGTGGCCCACTCGCTGACGAGGCGGACGCCCTCCTCGAGCTCGACGAGCAGGACCGTGTGCGGGAGCTCGACGCCCGGCAGCTTCGGGTAGTGGTGCGTGACGTGGCTGTAGACGACGCCCTTGCCGCTGCTGACCGTCCAGCCCATGTCCGTCGACTCGCACGCGCGGCAGATCGGCTGGGGCGGGTGGTGGAGCGTCTTGCACGCGTTGCAGGTGCCGATGCGCAGCTCGCCGGCCTCGACGCCGTCCCAGAAGAACTTCGAGTCGCGGCCGACGGCCGGAGTGGGGCGCGCCCCGACCTCGGGTGCCTTGGCCGGCGGCTTGAACTTCAGCAGCCGCATCCGCGCGATGCAGACGACCTCACCGTCGTCGGTGACGTACTCGTGCTTGACCGTCGTGAAGTACCCGAGCCCGAGCGCGGTCTTCTTCTCCTCGCTCAGGTCCTCGGCGGTGGAGCGCACCGAGATGCGCTCGCCGAGCCTCAGCTCGCGGAGGTACTCGTGCTCGTAGTTGACCGCGACGACGCTCGTGTAGCCCGCCTCGTCGAGGAGCCGGTTCACCTGGTCGTTGGAGCCGGTGTGCTCGGGGCCGCGCGGGGCGTCCATCGTCCAGGTCTGCATCATCCCCGGCGGAGCGATGAGGTGGCCGCGGCTCCCGGCGGCGAAGGCCTCGTCCAGGTAGGCCGGGTTCTGGTCGTCGAGGGCCTGGCACCAGTGGTGGATCATCGGCAGGTTGACGGGGTCACGACCCACGCGCAGCGGCCCGGGCGGGCCACCGAGGTGGGTGCGTGCCTCCGCGATGAGCGCGGCAGGGTCAGACACGGAACTCCTCAGGAGGTGATGTCCGGAACGTAACCAGCGGGTTCCGCACCGGTCAAGAACCTGTTCTAGTTTCGTACCGTTGTCCCTTGTTCGGGATGAGAACACGTTCTACATTTGCAGCACCCATCTCGACGAGGAGAACCCGCATGACCGAGGCCGTCATCGTTGGTGCGACCCGCACCCCCATCGGCAAGCGGAACGGCCAGCTGGCCGGGCTGCACGCGACCAAGATCCTCGGGGCGGCCCAGGTCGAGGTCATCAAGCGCTCGGGGATCGACCCCGCGAGCGTCGACCAGGCCATCGGCGGGTGCGTCACGCAGGCCGGCGAGCAGGGCTCCTCCATCACCCGCAACGCGTGGCTGGGCGTCGGCCTGCCCTGGACCACCGGCACCACCACGGTCGACTGCCAGTGCGGCTCCGCGATGCAGGCCAACCACATGATCGAGGGCCTCATCCTGTCCGGCGCGATCGACGTCGGCATGGCGTGCGGCGTCGAGGCGATGAGCCGCGTCGGCCTCGGGGCCAACGTCATCAACGGCCCGGGCAAGACGCACGACACCGACTGGGACGTCGACATGCCCAACCAGTTCGAGGCGGCCGAGCGCATCGCCAAGAACCGCGGCATCACCCGTGACGACATCGAGGAGCTCGGCGTCCTGTCGCAGGCGCGCGCCAAGCAGGCCTGGGACGAGGGCCGGTTCGACCGCGAGGTCTTCGCCATGGAGGCTCCGACCTTCGACGCCGAGGGCAACGTCACCGGCACCCAGATCGTCGACCGCGACGGCGGCCTGCGCGACACCACCAAGGAGGGGCTCGCGAAGCTCAAGCCCGTCCTCGAGGGCGGCATCCACACGGCGGGTACGTCCTCGCAGATCTCGGACGGGGCGGCGGCCGTCCTCTGGATGAACCGCGAGCGGGCCGAGGCCGAGGGCCTCAAGCCGCGCGCCCGCGTCGTGGCCCGCGTCAACGTCGGCAGCGACCCCTACTACCACCTCGACGGTCCCGTAGATGCCACCCGCGAGGTGCTCAAGAAGGCCGGCATGTCCATCAGCGACATCGACCTGTTCGAGTGCAACGAGGCCTTCGCGTCGGTCGTGCTGTCGTGGCAGCGCGTGCACGACATCCCGATGGACAAGATCAACGTCAACGGCGGCGCCCTGGCCATCGGCCACCCGGTCGGTTCCACGGGCTCGCGCCTGATCGTCACCGCGCTGCACGAGCTCGAGCGGACCGGCAAGGAGTTCGCGCTGGTCACGATGTGCGCCGGCGGCGCCCTGGCGCCCGCCACGATCATCCAGCGGCTCTCCTAGCGACCCGGCGGCGCGGCGAGCCGAGGGGGCCCGCCGCGCCGCCTGTACCCCTTGGCGCGAATGGACACTGCGCTGCGGATCTCGGCTCGAGAACCGCAGCGCAGTGTCCATTCGCGGATCAGGGGAAGGCGGCCAGCATCAGCTCGAGGTGGTCGCTGTAGATGGCGTCGAGCCCCTTGGTGGCGGCCGTCTCCAGGTCCGCCGCCGTGTTGGCGATGGAGCCGAACGCGAGAACGCCGGCCTCCGCGGCGGCGGTACGCAACGCGGGTGACCAGTCGCTCCAGTGGGTGTTCTGGGCGTCGATGCCCCGGGCCGTGAGGTCGCGCGCGTGGGAGGCCGGGTCGATCCGTCGTACCGGCGCCTCGTGCACCAGCCGGACCGACCCGTCGAGCGACCGGATCCGCGCCAGAACGTCGAGCGAGGAGTGCACGAGCCAGACCCGCGAGCGGTCCGGCGGCAGCGCGGCGAGGACCTGCGCGACCGCGGCGGGCTCCTTCACGTCGAGGCTGAGCTCGCGGGAGCCCAGCACGTCGAAGACCTCCGCCAGGGGCACGACGCCGCAGCGACGGAGCCAGGAGGTGCGCCACAGGCGGGGTACGACGACACCCCTGATCGCGTCGTGCACGAGCACCGGATCGCCATCGAGCGAGAGCCGGACGTCGGACTCGACGTCGCAGCCGCGCGCCACCGCGTCGACGAAGGCCGCGCGGGTGTTCGGAGGGGCGCCGCCGTCGAGACCACCGCGGTGCGCGAAGCGCAGGGTCACGTGGACTCGGCCAGGTTCTTCAGCGTCAGCAGCTGCTTGCGGGCCATCGGCCAGTCCCCCACGGCCAGCGGCACCGACCACCAGTGCCGCGGCACCACGATCTTCAGGAGCAGCCGCGAGCCCGGGCCGTCCGGCGCCACGACGTAGGACATCACCGCTCCCATGATGCTGGCCGTCAGCGACTCCCCCGGCACCACGGCGAGCACCCGTCCCAGCGGGAAGCGCCCGCCGGACGTGGAGAACCGGTCTCCGGGCACCGGGTCAGGCAGGTCCGACAGCGTGCGGGGCGACCGTCGGCCGAGGTTGTCGACCCAGTCGTAGGAGTAGGGCGCGAGCCGGATCTGCCGGACCCACGGCCACACCGCCGACGGCGGAGCCGCGACGGACACCCCACGCCACAGCGGCAGGCCGGTGGCCAGGTCGTCGCAGGGGAAGCGGCGGTCGACCTCGGCGTCGGTGACGCCCCAGCGCGCCCCGGGGACCCTCAGGTCAGCCGCACCTGCGTCGGGGTCCCCACCGCGACGGTCACGACCCCGAGCAGCTCGAGGTGCCGCACGTGCGCCATCGTCTCGGCGAGCGCGGCGCGCAGCATCATCCGCGGCAGCTCGTCCCAGGGCCGGTTCCAGGTCATCGCTTGGCACAGCGCCCAGGGTGTCAGCGGTCCCTCGGCGAGCGCCTTCTGGAGCTCCTCGAGCCGTTCCTCGTGGTGGCCGAGGAGCTCGGCGACCCGGGCGTCGACGCCGTGGAAGCGACCTCGGTGCGCGGGCAGGACCTCCGACGGCTCGGCGCCGGTGAGCAGCCGCAGGGAGCCGAAGAAGTCACCGAGCGGGTCGCCGTCCGGCGCCTCGAAGCCGTAGAGCCCGACGTGGGAGCTGATGGTCTTGAGCAGGTGGTCACCGGTGAGCAGCCGCCCGTCGATGCGCAGGCACAGGGGCCCCGGCGTGTGACCGGGGGTGTGCACGAGCTCGACCACGCGGTCGCCGAGTCGCAGCGTGGAGGAGTCGAGCGACCGGTCCGGCAGGGCCGGCATCGGCATCACGACCCCCTTGCCCGCCGCCACCACGTCGTCGACGTCGCACTGACCCGCACCGGCCTCGAGCAGCTTGACCTGGGTGTCCTGGTCGAACACCTCCGGGTCGTCGGCGAGCAGCTCGCGGTGCCGCTTGACCAGCTCGGTGTCGGCGTCGTGCATGCCGACCCAGCAGCCGCTCGCGTCCCGGACCCGGCCGACCAGTCCGAGGTGGTCGGGGTGGTGGTGCGTGACGATGATCCCGCGGATCTCCGAGACGCTGGTCCCGCACTCCACGAGACCGGCGCTCAGGTCTGCCCAGGCCCGTTCGTGGTTCCAGCCCGTGTCGATCAGGTAGGGACCGTCGTCGGACTCGAGCAGGTAGGTCTGCGTCCAGCCGATCGGGCTGTCCGGGACGACGGTCGGGACGCACCAGATGCCCGGTGCCACCTTCTCGACGGGTGGCTGGACCTTCTCACCCGACAAAGACGTCATCCCAGCCCGTGAAGTACTGCGGGTGCGGGCCCATGTTCATGACCTCGAGCAGCCCCCAGCCCTCGCCGTCGCCCTGGTTGGTCCAGTAGCGGCCGAGGTGATCGACGATCGCGCCGGGGATCGGCACCATTGCCGGGTCGTCGAGGTCGAAGTCGACGCGCTGCACGACGAGGTCGTCGCCCTGGTTCATGCCGTGCTTCCAGTCGGCGTCGAAGCCGTAGCCCGTGCCGCGCGCGAGGTGCACGGGCCGCAGCGCCTCGCCGGTGAGCTCGAGGCCGCCCGCGAAGGTCACCGTCGCGCCCGTCACCATCCGGGTGCCTGGCTTGAACTGCAGCGAGTGCGAGGGCCGGCCGAGCTGCTCGACGCGGCCGTCCGGGTGCAGCCGGATGCCCTCCTCCAGCGAGCGGCGGCCGAGGCCGTCCTCCTGGCACATGTAGACGATCGAACTCTTCTCGAACCGCACCACGAAGTAGTTCCAGTAGAAGCCGTTCGAGGGCATCGTCGCCTTGCCGCCCTCGGGCTCGCCGACGGGACGCACACCCCACGAGCGGTCACGCGACCCGCCGAAGCGGTCGGGCGTCACGGCGATCTCGCGACCGTCGAGCACGAGCGTCCCGGTCCAGGTGCCGGTCTGCAGGAAGCGCATGGTGTTCATGGTCTGCCGGCCCCAGGCGGACTCCATCGTCATCCGCGGCTCCTCGTAGGCGGGCACGAGCCCCTCCCACACGGCGTCGACCGCGAAGCCGTCGGTCTCCTCGCAGACGAAGCGGACCTTCTTCAGGCCCTCGATCACCTCGACCCGCAGCGGCCCGACCTTCGTGTCCAGCCGGTTCAGCCCCAGCGGGCGGGAGGCCCGGACGACGGTCTGCGTCTGGCCGTACGAGGCGCAGATGAAGGCGTCGGTGACGTCGAGGTTCGGGTACTGCCCGAGACCCATCGCCATGAAGAACTCGTCGGTCGACCCGTGCATCGAGAAGTAGCAGCGGTCGTAGAAGTTGCGGTCGGACGTGCCGACCGTCGCCATGGTCTCGGCGACCTGGTGGATGGGCAGCTCGTCCAGGGGGCTCAGCATCCGAGCGCCTCCAGCATGTCGGCGGTCAGGCGGGCAGGTGCGTTGTTCGAGGCCATGTCGTTGTCGGGCGGGATGAGGCCCCAGTCCTTGAAGATCTCGGTGAGCCTGCCCATGATCACGCAGAACCGGAACCCGGCGAACAGCTCGTAGTAGTCGAACGCCTTGGCGGACCGACCGGACCGCTCCTCGAACCGCGCGATCATCGCCTCCTTCGTCGGGAACCCAGGCAGGCGGGGAGCACCCATGCCCTGCGCGTGGTGGCGGTCGAGGAACCACGTCCATGCGATGTCCTGCGACGGCGAGCCGTAGCAGGCCATCTCCCAGTCGACGACGGCGATCCGGTTGCCCTCGGCGTCGTACATGACGTTGCCGACGCGCGAGTCGCCCCAGACGAAGACGCGGCCGTCGTCCTCGGGCTTGTTGTCCTTGAGGTAGTCAAAGGCCCGGCGGGCGACGACGAGCTCCTCGGTCTTCTCGACGCCGACCATGAAGCCCTCGTAGTAGTCCAGCTGCGCGTCGAGCCCGTCGAGCAGCGGGGGCAGGTCGAGGCTGTCGGGATCGAGCGCAGCGACGTCGGCGATGCTGTCGATGGCTCCCCAGAACACCTTCTCCTGGACCTCGGGGGAAGCGTCCTTCAGCCAGCCCTCCATCGTGTACGGCGGGTTGTCCGACGGGATGAGCCCGTCGACGAACTCCATCACGAAGAACGGCGCCCCGAGGACGGACGGGTCCGTCTCGTACCAGCGCACGGCCGGCACCGGGATCGTGCTCTTCGCGGCCAGCGTGACGAGGATCTTGTACTGCTCCTCGAAGGCGGCGTCGGGGAACAGCGTGTAGCCGGTGGGGGCGACGCGGACGACGAGCTTGTCGACCGTCCCGCCGTACGTGGCGTCAACGATGATCGTCTCGTTCGAGAACCCGGTGGCGCCGGGACCGCCGAACTCGCCGAGCACCACCTCGGAGCCGACCTTCTCGCCGAGCCAGGTGGCGAGGGCCTTCCTGGACTGCTCGACGTCACGCTGGGAGTTGGCAGGCACGTGTCACGACCCCTTCGTCGCTGAAGCCTTCTTGTCCGCCGAACCTAGAACCTGTTCCAGTCAGCGGGCAAGGCTCGTGAGCTCCGCCAGTGCCTCGACGGACACCGGGTACGGCGTCGACAGGGCAACTCGGGCGCACCGGGCGAACCGTCGCCGCAGGCCCTCCGCGACGACCGCCGGCGACCCGACGAGCGCCACGGTCTCCACGACCTCGTCAGGGACCGCGTCCGGCAACGATCCCCACTTCCCGTCACGGGTGAGCTGACGCAGCTCCTCGTGCAGCGCCCCCCAGCCGTGGGCGTCGAGGACGGGGCGGTACGCCGGGGTGCTGCCGTAGAAGGCGATGAGCGACCGCACGGCGGCGGTGGCCGTCACGAGCTCCTCCTCGGTGACGGCGACACCGACGATGCTCTGGCCCACGACCGGGAACTCGGGCGGCACGCCGGCGAGGGTCTGCGCCAAGGACGCCTCGCTGCAGAAGGGGTGGACCAGCAGCCCGTCGGCGACCTCGACGGCCATGGCCGTCATCCGCGGGCCCACGGCGCCCACCAGCACGGGGGCAGCCACGACGTCGGCCGGGACGAACAGCGGTGGGCAGAACGTGTGCCGGGTCCACTCGCCCTCGAAGGCCATCGGCTCGCCGGTGGCCCAGGAGGTCTGGATGGCCTTGACGGCCAGCACCCACTCGCGCATCTGCGCGACGGGCTTCGTCCACTCGGCGCCGAAGCGGTCGACGACGTGCCTGCGCACCTGCGACCCGAGGCCGAGGGAGAAGCGCCCACCGGTCGCCCGCTGGAGGTCCTGGGCGAGGTAGGCCAGGTGCATCGGGGAGCGCGGCAGGGCGATCGCGAGGTTCGTGTAGAGGTCCAGCCCCGAGCCGGAGGCGACGGCGAGGGGCAGGAACGGGTCGTTCGGTCCCTCGTAGGTGAACGTCCCGGCGACCCCGGCGTCCTTCAGCTCCGCGACCGCCCGCGGGACGTCGGCGAGTGCGGCGTCGAGCCGGACGTCGATCTTCACGGGACCTCCCACGGAAACGAGAACAGGTTCTAGCACGATCGGCACGGAGGCGTTACGGTCCCCAGCATGTCCAGAGAGCTCGAGGTCGAGGTCGGCCCCACCTGCATCAGCAGCGGCTACTGCCGCAACTTCGCGCCCGACGTGTTCGGGCAGAAGGAGGACCGCAAGTCCTTCGTGAAGTCCAACCCCGTGACGGAGACGCCGCAGGTCCTCGAGGCCTTCGAGAGCTGCCCCGTCGAGGCCATCACGGCCAAGGACACCGCCACCGGCGAGGAGGTCTTCCCCTGATGACGGACGCCCCACAGCACCTGCTGGTCGAGAAGGTCGGCCACACGCTGGTCTGCACGATGAACCGGCCGGAGGCCAAGAACGCCTTCAGCCCCAACATGCTGAGCCGGATGCTCGGCGCCTGGGAGCAGGCCGACGCCGACGACGACGTTCGCGTCGTCATCCTCACCGGCTCGACCGAGGTCTTCTGCGCGGGCGCCGACCTCAAGGCCATGATGAGCGCGCCCGACCCGGGCGACGAGCACGCGAAGCGCTACAGCGAGGACGCCGGTCTCGCGTGGAAGGCGCTGCTGCGCCACTACCGCCTCACCAAGCCGCTCATCGCGGCGGTCGAGGGCCCGGCCATCGCGGGCGGTACGGAGATCCTGCAGGCCACCGACATCCGGGTCGCCGGCGAGAGCGCGACGTTCGGCGTCGCCGAGGTCCGTCGCGGGCTGTTCCCGCTCGGCGGGTCGACGGTGCGTCTGCGCCGCCAGATCCCCTACACGATCGCGGCCGAGATGCTGCTGACCGGCAAGACGATCACCGCGCAGGAGGCTCTGACCTACGGCCTCATCGGGCACGTCGTCCCGGACGGCGAGGCGCTGAAGAAGGCGCACGAGATCGCCGACGCCATCGCGGCCAACGGCCCGATCGCCGTGCGGTCGGTCCTGCGCAGCCTCAAGGAGACCGAGGGCCTGCCGGAGCCGGACGCGCTCAAGGTCGAGCTCGAGATCGGCATCCCGGTGTTCCAGACCAACGACAGCAAGGAAGGGCCGCGGGCGTTCGCCGAGAAGCGCCAGCCGAACTTCACCGGCACGTGACGCCGACGGAGCTCACCCCAGGCGGCGACGACCTCGCGGTCGCCGTCCGCGAGCTCCTCGAGCACGCCGTCCGCAGCCAGGACGCGGACGGCGTGGCAGCAGCGGC
>JAODNF010000091.1 GCA_025464915.1 Frankiales bacterium
ATGACCGTCATCACCGGCTACGGACTGGTGGGACGCACGCTCGACGTCAGCAAGCGCACCAGCACGGTCCTGCTGCTCAAGGACCCCAAGAGCAGCGTCGGTGGCAGCTTCGTGGGCTACAACCTGCTCGGGTTCGCACAGGGGCGCGGGTCCGGCCCGCTGCTGCTGTCCTTCAGCAGCAAGGACCCGGTCAAGAAGGGCACCGTCGTGCTGACGTCGGGCTCGATCTTCCAGCCGGGCATCCCGGTCGGCACGATCACGAAGACGGCCAAGGACCCCAACGGCCTGGTGACGACCGGCACGCTCGTCCCGTTCGTCGACAGCAACCACCTGGACCTGGTGGGCGTCATCAAGGGCGCGCCCCGGAACCAGCCGCGGCAGCCGTTCCTCCCGGTCGCTCCGACCGCGTCCTCGAGCCCGTGCCCGGCGGCCGTCCCGAACGGCCCGGTCCCCACGAGCCGCCCCTCGGCGACGCCCAGGGTGACGGTCACCCCGTCGTCCACGGCCACGCCGACGACGACGCCATGAGCGCCAGCCGCTTCGTGCTGGGCGTCGTCGCGGTGATCACGGCCCTGCTGCTCCAGCTGTCCGCCATCGGGCGGCTGCCCCTGCCAGGTGCCAGCCCAGACCTGCTGCTCGTCCTCGTGCTCGCCTTCGCCCTCGCCGAGGGCCCGCAGTCCGGGGCGGTGACCGGCTTCCTCGCCGGCCTGCTGGCTGACTGCTTCGCCAACCACGAGATGGGCCGGCTGGCCTTCGCCTACGCCCTCGCCGGGTACGTCACCGGCAACCTCCAGGACGACACCGATCGGTCCACCCTGCAGCCCTTCGGAGCCGTGGCGTTCGGGGCGCTGGTGTCGCTGGGTGCCTTCGCGTTCGAGGGAGTCCTGTTCGGTGACCACCGCATCACCTGGCACGCGGTGGGTCGCGCCGCCGTCAGCTCGGTCCCTTACGATGTGGTCCTGACGCCCTTCGTCGTTCCCCTGGTGCTCGGCCTGGTCCGCCGCCTCGACGTCGACCCGCTGCGGCGTCTGTGAGGCAGCCTGTGAGGAACGTGACCTGTGTCTGACCGATCCCGGCTCCGCATCGTCCTGCTGCGGGTCATGGTCGTGTCCATCCTGCTGACCCTGCTCGGACGCCTGACCTACATGCAGGTCGCCGAGGGCGCCAACTACCGCAACGCGGCGAGCGCGAACCGGACCCGCGACGTCATCACCGCCCCCGCCCGAGGGCAGATCCTCGACGACCGGGGCGTCGCCCTCGTCACGAACCGGATCGCGCTGGTCGTCAGCGTCGACCGCTCGGAGCTCCCCGCGAAGAAGAAGGGCGGCTCCCTCGAGCTGTCGCGGCTCTCGCTCATCGTCGGGATCCCGGTCGCCGACATCGAGCGGATCATCACGCCCTGCATCTACTCCAAGCCCGACGGCACCCGCGTCAAGGCGATCGACGGCTGCTGGAAGGGCTCGCCCTACCAGCCCGTCCCCATCGCGTCGTACCGCTCCGACGCCCTCGCCCAGGTCCGGCGGATGCTCAAGATCGTCGAGCAGGAGGAGAACTTCCCCGGCGTCAGCGTCCAGTACGAGGCCGTCCGCGACTACCCCGCCAAGACGCTGGCCGCCCACGCCCTCGGGTATCTGGGTCCGCTGTCGGACACGGACCTGAAGCAGGACAAGTACAAGAGGCTCGCCCCTGGCACCCAGATCGGCCGGGCAGGGGTCGAGGCGGTGTACGACGACCAGCTCCGTGGTCAGGACGGTGTCCGCAGGCTGCTGGTCGACAAGGACGGCAACACGGCGGGCGTCGCCTCCGAGACACCGGCCATCGCCGGGCAGAACCTCGTGCTGTCGATCGACTCCGGAGTGCAGCGGGCCGCCGAGGCCGCCCTGCAGCAGCAGATCGCCAAGACCCGCACGATGCCGGACACCAGCAAGGACCGCTCGGGCAACTTCAAGGCCACGACCGGTGCGGCCATCACCGTCGAGGTCAACACCGGCCGCGTCGTCGCGATGGCCAGCTACCCCCGCTACGACCCGACCGACTTCGTCGGTGGCATCTCGACCAAGAAGTACACCGAGCTGCTGAACGCCCCCGGCCACCCACTGATCTCGAACGCGGTCCAGGGGTCGTTCGCCCCGGGCTCGACCTTCAAGATCGTCTCGACCTCGGCCGCGATCAAGTCCGGTGCCTACAACCTCAAGAGCTACATCCCGTGCCCGAGCAGCTACCTCGGGAAGCGGAACTTCGAGGGCGAGTCGTTCGGAACCCTGGACTTCCGCGAGACGCTCATCCGGTCCTGCGACACGGTCTTCTACCAGATCGCGCTGAACCTCTGGAAGCGCGAGGGCGGCCGGACCAACAAGGCGGGCGCGCCCGAGTACCTCGCCAACGAGGCCCGCGACTTCGGGTTCGGCAAGAAGACCGGGATCGACCTGCCTGACGAGCGGGCCGGTGTCGTGCCGGACCGCGCCTGGAAGCTCAGGTACTGGAAGCAGGTCAAGGGCGAGTACTGCAAGGGCGCCAAGCGCAGACCGAAGACCGACCCCCAGCAGAGGGTCGACCAGATCTACTGCGACAGCGGCTACTTCTACGAGGGCGGCGACGCCATGAACCTCGCCATCGGCCAGGGTGACGTGCTGGTCACCCCTCTCCAGCTGGCGATGGCGTACTCGGCGATGGTCAACGGCGGAACGCTCTACAAGCCACAGCTGGCGAAGGGCTTCGTCTCGGCGGACGGCCGCACGAGCACCGAGATCAAGAAGGTCGTCACGGGTCGCCTCGACGTCCCCGCGGCCGTGCGGACCTACATCACCAGCGCCCTCGCGGGGGTCACCAAGCCACCGGGTACGGCGAAGGGGACGTTCGCGGACTTCCCGCTGGGTCAGGTCGACGTCGGTGGCAAGACCGGCACGGCGGAGGTGGCGAACAACAAGAAGGCCCCGACCTCCTGGTTCGCGTCGTTCGCGCCGGTCGTGCACCCGAGGTACGTCACCGTCGTGATGGTCACCGAGGGCGGCACGGGTGGCACCACGGCCGCCCCCGTCGTGAAGAAGATCTGGGACGCCGTCTACGGGCTGCAGGGCGCCAAGTCGCCGCTCAAGAACGGCGCGCTGCCCGTCGGGATGCCGTGCGTGCGGGCGGACGGGACCATCGCTTCGCCGCCGTGCATCGCCCCGAGGACCGTGACGGTTTCGCCGTCGCCGTCCGCGTCGACCGGGACGCACGCCCTCGGCCTGCCGTGGTCTGAAGAAGCCCGCCGGCGGCAGCTGTCGTGAGCGGCGACGGCTACGAGTGGGCGACCCCGCGGGTCAGCCCGGTCCGCCTCCGTCCTCGTGAGGTCAGCTTCCGCGAACGGGTCCTGGACCGCAGCTCGCCGCTGCGCTCGCTCGACTGGGTGCTCCTGGTCGCGGTCGGACTCCTCGTCGGCGTCGGAGGGCTGCTGATCTGGTCCGCCACCCGCGAGCACCAGATCACGCTGGGGCTGGACCCCAACGCGTTCCTGAAGAAGCACGCCATCAACGCCGTCATCGGCCTGGGTCTCGGTGTCGCCGCGGCCCTCGTCGACTACCGGTCGCTCCGGGCGTACGCCCCGATCGTCTACGGCGCCTCGTGCCTCGGTCTGCTCATCGTGCTGTCGCCGCTCGGCGCCACGATCAACGGCGCGCACTCGTGGATCGTGCTGCCGGCCGGCTTCCA
This sequence comes from Frankiales bacterium, assembly GCA_025464915.1. Lineage (GTDB taxonomy): Bacteria > Actinomycetota > Actinomycetes > Mycobacteriales > SCTD01 > RYN-111. The sequence continues at coordinate 3,691 of JAODNF010000091.1, forward strand.
GATCCAGCCGTCGGAGTTCGCGAAGCTCGCGATCGTCGTCGGCATGGCCATGCTGCTCGGCGAGAAGCGCGACGGCGAGGACACACCGCGCGACCTCGACGTCGTGCAGGTCCTCGGGCTGTGCGCGCTGCCGATGGCGCTGATCATGCTGCAGCCCGACTTCGGGACGACGATGGTCTTCATCTTCGTGATCCTCGGCGTGCTGTCCGTCGCCGGCGCGCCGGCCCGGTGGGTCGGCGGCCTGCTCATCGCCGGCGTCCTGGTCGGCGGCCTGGTCGCGCCGCACGTGCTGAAGGACTACCAGCTCAACCGCTTCAAGGTCGTGTCGAACCCGCAGATCGACCCGCGCGGCGTCGGCTACAACGTCCGGCAGGCCCGCATCGCCATCGGTTCCGGCGGCCTCACCGGCAAGGGGCTGTTCCACGGCACCCAGACCCAGGGCCGGTTCATCCCGGAGCAGCAGACCGACTTCGTCTTCACCGTCGCGGGCGAGGAGCTGGGCCTGCTCGGGGCCGGCGGCATCATCCTGGTGCTCGGTCTGGTGCTCTGGAGAGGCCTGCGCATCGCCACCTTGGCGACAGACCCGTTCGGGCGGCTGGTGGCCGCGGGGGTCGTGAGCTGGTTCGGGTTCCAGAGCTTCGTCAACATCGGGATGACCCTCGGGATCATGCCCGTGACCGGCCTGCCGCTGCCGTTCGTCTCCTACGGCGGCTCGTCGATGTTCGCCAACCTGATGGCCATCGGGCTGCTGCAGAACGTCCACATGCGCTCCCACGAGAGCGGCCCCCGCAACTTCTAGGGTCCCTGTCCCTGGGACGCCCGGGCGAGCCGCGACGGCCGTACCCTGGGGTCATGGCTGGTGAGTCCCTCTTCCCCCGACTCGAGCAGCTGCTGCCCCACATCAGCAAGCCGATCCAGTACGTCGGCGGCGAGCTGAACAGCACCATCAAGCCGTGGGAGGACGCCGCGGTCCGGTGGTGCCTGATGTACCCGGACGCCTACGAGGTCGGGCTGCCCAACCAGGGCGTCATGATCCTCTACGAGGTGCTGAACGAGCAGCCGGACGTGCTGTGCGAGCGGACCTACAGCGTCTGGCCCGACCTCGCCAAGCTGATGCGGGAGAACGACGTCCCGCAGCTGACGGTCGACAGCCACCGGGCAGTGCGCGACTTCGACGTGCTCGGCGTGAGCTTCTCCACCGAGCTCGGCTACACCAACATGCTCGAGGCCCTCGACCTCGCCGGCATCCCGCTGCACGCGAAGGACCGCGACGAGAGCCACCCGATCGTGCTCGCCGGCGGCCACGCAGCGTTCAACCCGGAGCCGATCGCTGCGTTCATCGACGCGGCCGTGCTGGGTGACGGCGAGCAGGCGGTCCTCGAGATGACCGAGATCCTTCGTCGTACCAAGGCCGCCGGTGCCAGCCGCGAGCAGACCCTGCTCGAGCTGGCCAAGACCGGCGGGGTCTACGTCCCGCGCTTCTACGACGTCGACTACCTCGACGACGGCCGGATCCGCCGGGTCGCGCCGAACCACCCGGACGTCCCGTGGCGGGTGTCCAAGCGCACCGTCATGGACCTCGACGAGTGGCCCTACCCGAAGCAGCCGCTGGTGCCGCTCGCCGAG
>JAODNF010000093.1 GCA_025464915.1 Frankiales bacterium
AGCCGGCACCGAGCGCGAGCAGCACGACGACAAGAACCCCCACAGCGGGGACGGTAGACCTCGGCGTCGCTCCCGAGTGGGACGTGAGCGGGAAGCAACACGGCTGTCACAGGACCGACCCCGCGCCGTAAGCAGGAGCCCCTTGACTCGTCCTCGACCTGCTCACGCGGCAGGGCGCGTCTAGGGTTCCGCTCCCCCCGGGGAGGCCTGGTCCGAGAGATGCAGGCGGATCGACGGAGATCCGCTCCACGGCGGGAGAAAAGCCCGGGAGGCCGATCGTGGCCCCGGGCTGCTCGTCATCCCGGAGCCTCTCGTTCCGGAGGTCCGATGACCGACACCCTCGTCAAGCCCGACGCCGACGACGCCAGCGACCTGTCGCACTTCGGCTACGCCCAGCAGCTGCACCGCTCGATCGGCTCCTACGGGTCGTTCGCCGCGGGCTTCTCCTTCGTCTCCATCCTCACCACCGTCTTCCAGCTGTTCTCCTTCGGCTTCGGCTTCGGTGGTGCCTCGTTCTTCTGGACCTGGCCCATCGTCTTCGGCGGGCAGATCCTCGTGGCGCTGTGCTTCTCCGAGCTGGCGGCCCGCTACCCGATCTCCGGCTGCATCTACCAGTGGTCCTCGCGGCTGGGCGGCAGGGCCTGGGGCTGGACCGCGGGCTGGCTGATGCTCGTGGCGCAGGTCTGCACTGTGGCCGCCGCGGCGATCGCCCTCGAGATCGTGCTCCCGACGGTCTGGACCGGCTTCCAGGTCTTCGACGGCTTCGGCACCAACGCGGTCTTCCTGGGCAGTCTGCTGCTCGTCGTGACGACCGCCATCAACGCGGTCAGCGTCCGGGTCATGAGCCTGATCAACAGCATCGGCGTCACCTGCGAGCTGATCGGCGTGACGCTGCTCGTGATCGCGCTGTTCTCTCACGCCGAGCGCGGCCCGGGCGTCGTGCTGCACACCGGCGCGGGCGTGGGCCACGGCCCCGGCTACCTCTGGTCCTTCATGATCTCCGGCCTGATGGCGGCCTACGTGATGGTCGGGTTCGACAGCGCAGGTGAGCTGTCGGAGGAGACGAAGGAGCCGCGGCGCACCGCTCCCCGCACCATCTTGCGGGCCCTGGTCGTGTCGGGCATCGGTGGTGCCTTCATGCTCCTCGCCACGCTGATGGCCGCGCCCTCCCTCACCGACGGCAGCCTCGGCGACCCCACCAAGGGCCTGCCGTACGTCCTGACCAGCCGCCTCGGCGACACCCTCGGCAAGGTGTTCCTCGTCGACGTCACGATCGCCGTCTGCGTCTGCACGCTGGCGATCCAGACCGCCACGACGCGCATGATGTTCTCGATGGCGCGTGACGACGTGCTGCCGTTCTCGGGCGCCCTCAAGCGGGTCAACCCCCGGACCGGTACGCCGATGCTGCCCGCCATCGTGGTCGGTGTCCTCACCGTGGGCCTGCTGGCCATCAACATCAAGAACCCGCAGGTCTTCCTGGCGCTGTCCAGCGTCTGCATCATGCTGCTCTACATCGCCTACCTCATGGTCACCGGTCCGATGCTGGTCAAGCGGCTGCGCGGCGAGATCCCGGCCGCGCCGGGTCTGTTCAGCCTGGGCCGCTGGGGTGTCGTCGTGAACGCGGCCGCCGTCGTGTGGGGCGTCTTCATGGCCGTGAACCTCGGCTGGCCGCGCGCCAAGGTCTTCGGCTCGGCGTGGTACCTGCAGTGGTTCCCCGAGCTGTTCCTCGGCGGCGCCGTCGTCATCGGCGCCATCGCCTATGCGGCCGTGCGCCCGCACGCACCGCGCACCATCGTGCTCCCTGACGCGGCCGTGCCCGCGCAGGGCGTGTGACCGCGCACGACGTCCCCGGTGGGGCAGCCTGGTCGCTGCGCGTACGGCCCGGTCGCGAGGTGCGGTTCACCGCTCTCGGACCCGGGGCGTGCTGCAGCCTGCTCCTGCTGACCTCCGACGGGGACCGCCTCAACGTGCCCGACACCCTGAAGGCGCAGATGAGCGCCCGCATAGCACCGCCCATGGTGCTGATGTCGGACCGGGGCGTGGGACTCGCCTCGGTGACCGGCAGCTCGCTCGACTGGCACGACGCGCTCTGCGGTCACTCGACCGACCGGCACGTCACCTCGCACGCGTCCTACCAGGAGCACCGCAACGACCGACGCGTCTCGGCACGCACCGGCCTGCTGTCCGAGCTCCGCAAGCGCGGCTTCGACCGCACCGACCTGCACGCCTCGGTGAACCTGTTCTCCAAGGTGGCGGTCGCCGCCGACGGGGCGCTGTCCCTGGTCACCGACCACTGCGCGGCCGACGACTGGGTGACCCTGCGCACAGAGGTCGAGCTGCTCCTGGTGATGTCCACGTCACCGCACCCGCTCGACCTCGAGTGGAAGCCGGCCGACGTGCGGGTCACGGTCACCGCGGCGCCACCGGACGACGGGCCGCGGCTCTCGCGCGCCGAGTCGGCCCGAGCACTCGACGCGGCCCGGGAGGTGCTCGCGTGACCGCCGTCCTCGCCGGCGACGGCCACCTCGTGATGTTGCCCGCAGGAGCGACACTGCGCATCACCGACCTCGAGGGCAACCAGGCCGCCGACACCCTGCTCTTCGACTCGGCCGACCTCGACAACCGCTACAGCGCGGTCGACACCGTGCGCGAGCAGGCGAACGCCTACCTCACGACGGGGAGTGCCCTGCTCTCGACCGACCTCGACGTCCTCGCGACCGTCACTGCCGACACCGTCGGGCGGCACGACACCCTCGGCGGTGCCTGCTCGCAGGAGTCCAACGTCATCCGCTACGGCACGCACACCCGGCACCAGCACGCCTGCCGGGAGACGTTCATCCGGTGGGGCGCGCCGGTCGGCATCACGCCTCGGCACCTCACGCACAACATCAACTTCTTCATGAACGTGCCCCTGACGCCCGACGGCGGCCTCACCTTCGCCGACGGGCTGTCCGGTCCCGGGCAGTACGTCGAGCTGACCGCTGCGCGGGACGTCTACGTCCTCATCAGCAACTGCCCGCAGCTCAACAACCCCTGCAACGGGTGGAACCCCACCCCGATCGAGGTGACGCTCTCATGACCACGGTCGCCGTCCGGACCGTCACCGTGGTCGAGCCGGGCCTGCAGACCACCGTGCAGGAGCTGCCGGGTCGCACCGGCTACTGGGACGTCGGTGTCCCGCCTTCGGGAGCCTGGGACGACCTGTCCTTCGCCCTCGCCAACCTCGCCGTCGGCAACCCGGTCGGCGCAGCCGGTCTCGAGTGCGTCATGACCGGGCCGACCCTGCGCTTCGGGTCACGCGCGCTGATCTGCCTCGCCGGGGCCATCGGGTCCGCCCTGCTCGATGGGCGGCCGGTACGGACGGGCATCGTGCTGGCCGTCCCCGCAGGGACGGTCCTCACCGTCGGGCCACTGACCGGACCGGGCATGCGCGGCTACGTGGCCGTCGCGGGCGGGATCGACGTCCCGCTCGTGCTCGGCTCACGTGCGACGTTCCTGCTGGGCGAGCTCGGCGGGTACGACGGGAGGGCCCTCGCCGCGGACGACGAGCTGCCGCTCGGCAGCGACGAGAACGCCTTGGCACCGCTCGACGTCGCTCCGCTCCTGCCCCGGCTGACGACGGAGTGGGTGCTGTCCGTCGTACCGGGCCCGCACGGCGCGCCGGAGCACCTCACGCCGGGCGGCGTCGAAGACCTCTTCGCCGCGAGGTGGACCGTCGACCATCGGGCCGATCGGACAGGTGTGCGGCTCACAGGTCCGCGTCCCGGCTGGGCGCGGGAGGACGGCGGTGAGGCAGGGCTGCACCCGTCCAACATCCACGACAGTGCCTACCCGGTCGGCGGGATCATGCTGTCCGGCGACACCCCCGTGATCGTCGGTCCGGACGGTCCGTCGCTCGGCGGCTTCGTCGTGCCGTGCACGGTGATCAGCGCCGACCGATGGAAGCTCGCGCAGCTGCGCCCGGGCGACAGCGTGCGGCTCGAGCCGGTGACGCCCTGCCAGGCCGACGACCTGATGGCCGTGCGCCGGTGGCTGCTGGCCGACCCGAGGGCGGCGGTGGCCGCGGTGCTCGACCAGGAGCTGATCGGGCCGGCGCCGTCGGCCAGCGTCTCGGGTCCGGCCCATCGTCCCGATGCGCTCGCGCAGGTACCCGCCTCCGGCCACCGGCCGTCGGTGACGGTCCGGCGGTCGGGCGACTGCCACCTGCTGCTCGAGGCCGGCCCGTCCGTGCTGGACCTGCACGTCCGGGTCTGGGTGCACCTGCTGGCGGAGGCGCTGCGGGCGCGTTCTCTGGACGGCGTGCTCGAGCTGGTCGAGGGCGTCCGCTCGATGCTGGTGAAGGTCGACCCGCAGCGGCTCCCGCTGCAGGACCTGGCGCACCTGCTGGCTGACCTGGCCGTCGACGTTCCGGACCCGGAGCACGTCGAGATCCCGGTCCGCGAGGTCACGCTGCCGCTCTGCCTGGACCACCCGTTGGCGCACGAGGCGATGCGCCGCTACGCGACGTCGGTCCGGCCGGACGCGCCGTGGTGCCCCGACAACGTCGAGTTCATCCGGCGCATCAACGACCTCGCCTCGCGCGACGAGGTCTTCGAGGTGGTGACGTCGGCGACCTACCTGGTGGTCGGCCTCGGCGACGTCTACCTCGGTGCCCCGGTCGCCGTGCCGCTCGACCCTCGGCACCGGCTCGTCACCACCAAGTACGACCCGGCCCGGACATGGACGCCGCAGAACGCGGTCGGCATCGGCGGCGTCTACCTGTGCATCTACGGCATGGAGGGGCCGGGCGGCTACCAGCTGGTCGGCCGCACCGTGCCGGTCTGGCGGCTGTCGGACGACTCCCCGCCCTGGTTGCTGCGGCCCTTCGACCGGCTCCGGTTCGTGCCGGTGTCGGAGGACGAGCTGGCCCAGCTGCGCGCCTCGGGCCAGCCGCTGGTGACAGCCCCTGCGGTCTTCAGCCTGGCCGAGGTGCGCGCGCTCGAGGCCGCGCACGCCGACGAGATCGAGACCTTGCGAAGCCGCCGCCGGGCGGCGTTCGACGAAGAGCGTGAGAGGTGGGGCCGATGACCACGGTGTCGAGCAGTGCTGCGGAGGTGGCCCTGGCGGCCGCCCAGGCGGCCGGGCTACCGGTGTTCCTGTCCACCGCCGGCACGGTCTCCCCCGGATCGGGTCCGCTGGCGGGACTTCCCTTTGCCGTCAAGGACAACATCGACGTCGCGGGGCTGCCGTCCACGGCGGCGTGCCCGGCCCTCGACGCGCCGGTCGCCACGTCAGCCTTCGCGGTGCAGCGCCTCGTCGACGCGGGAGCCGTGCCCGTCGGCAAGACCAACATGGACCAGTTCGCGACCGGCCTCGTGGGCACCCGCTCCCCCTACGGGATCCCGACCTGCGTCTTCGACGACACCCGCGTCAGCGGCGGCTCCTCCAGCGGGTCAGCGGTCGCCGTGGCCTCCCGCATCGTGCCGCTGGCCCTCGGCACCGACACCGCCGGCTCGGGCCGCGTGCCTGCCGCGTTCAATGGGCTGGTCGGGTTCAAGGCGACGCGTGGCCTGGTGTCGACGAGCGGCGTACTGCCGGCCTGCCGGTCCCTGGACTGCGTGACGACGCTGACCCGCGACGTCGCGACGGCGCGCGCCGCGCTCGGGCAGCTGGTCGCCTATGACGCCACCGACCCCTGGTCGCGCCGGCGCCCGGTGGACCTGCCCGCCGGGGTCGCGCAGGTGATGACGACGGTCGGCGTGCCCGCGGGGACGATCGACGTCGACGACGAGTCTGCGACGGCCTGGGCACGGGCCGTGGAGCACGCGAGGTCCGCCGGGCTGCACGTCGTGGAGGTGGACGTCTCCGCCTTCCTCGAAGCCGCGCTGCTGCTCTACGGCGGCCCATGGGTCGCGGAGCGGTACGCCGCGGTGGGGCACCTCGTCGAGCAGGACGGTCCGCACCTCGACCCGACGGTCGCCGCGATCATCCGCGCCGGAGCGGCCCTGACGGCCGCCGACGCCTTTCGCGCGTTCGACCGACTGGCCGAGCTGCGGCAGCGCACCCTTCCGGTCTGGGACCGCGTCGACGCGCTGCTGCTGCCCGTCACGCCGTGCCACCCGACGGTGGCCGCGGTGCAGGCCGACCCGGTCGGCGTCAACAGCCGTCTCGGCACCTACACCAACTTCGTGAACCTGCTCGACCTGTGCGCCGTCGCGGTGCCCGCCGGTCGCCGCGACGACGGGCTGCCGTACGGCGTGCAGCTCATCGCGCCCGCGTTCGCCGACGAGCCGCTGCTCGACCTCGCGTCGCGCTGGTGCAGCGAGCCGGTCGCGGCACCCCCGGTCACCACCACCGTGGTCGTGTGCGGCGCACACATGAGCGGGCTGCCGCTCAACGCGCAGCTCGTCTCGCGAGGAGGTCGGCTGCTGCGCCGGGACCGGACGGCGCCGTCCTACCGCATGCTCGCGGTGCCGGCGGGTGTGCCGCGGCCGGCCCTGGTCGCCGGCTGGTCGTCGTACGAGGTCGAGGTCTGGCAGCTGCCTGCGCAGGGACTCGGCGAGCTGCTCGCCCTCGTCGGGCCGCCGCTGCGGCTCGGGCAGGTGACGCTTGCCGACGGCACGTCGCACGTCGGCTTCGTCGGCGACGCGGAGCAGCTGCCGGGGGCTGCCGAGCTCGACGTGACGAGCTGGCGGGACGTTGAGGTGCCGTAGGTGACACGCAGCCCAGGCCTTGCTGGCGCAACCCGCCCGCGGGTCAGCGTCGAACGATCCCCACGAGGTCGTAGCCCCAGACCACTGCGGCAAGCAGGCCCAAGGCCATCACGGAGCGGTTGGCAGCGGCAGCGGTCCGCTCGGTGATCCGGGTGTGCGACTGCCCGAGGTCGATCGTCCAGGTCACCTCGCCTGCGGCGTGGGCGCGGGCGGCGCTCGGAGACCGACGCGGGGCGGTGACTGGCGCGTTCTTGGCACTTGTTGCTCGTGGCACGGGTGGTCCTCCTGTCGGCTGACAGGCCGGTCTCGCCACTAGCTCCCCTCACCGGCAGGCGACCGATGTCTCCGTGCACGCAGGTGCGTGTCGGTGAGGCCGGTGAGGATCATCGCTTCCTTGCTTCATGACATGTTTAGCGGTTCGGGAGGCCGGCTTGAACAGCCATCCGGAGTAACTCTGCTCCGCTGTTCGGCCCAGTGAACGCTCGTGGCTCAGCGTGTCGACGGGTGGTGCTCGCGTGAGAAGCGTCTAGGACGCCTTCTCCAGGATGTGCACGCCGCAGGCCGAGCCGAGGCCGATGACGTGAGCCAGGCCGAGCTTGGCGCCCTCGATCTGGCGGTCGCCCGCCTCGCCGCGCAGGTGGTGGGCGATCTCCCAGACGTTGGCGATGCCGGTCGCGGCGATCGGGTGGCCCTTGCTCTGCAGGCCGCCCGACACGTTGACCGGCAGGGCGCCGTCGCGGAACGGCTTGCCGCTCTCGAAGAAGTCGACCGCGCCGCCCTCCGGGCAGAGCATGAGGTTGTCGTAGTGGACGAGCTCGGCCGTGGCGAAGCAGTCGTGCAGCTCGACCAGGTCGAGGTCGGTCGGTGAGACGCCGGCCTGCTCGTAGGCCTGCTGGGCCGCTCGTCGCGTCAGGGTGTTGACGTTCGGCAGGACCTGGCAGCCCTCCTCGTAGGGGTCGCTCGTGAGGACGGACGCGCTGATCTTCACCGCACGCCGGCGCTGGTCGGGGTCGAGGGTCTTGAGCTTCGCGTCGCTGACGAGCACGGCTGCGGCGGCGCCGTCGCAGTTGGCGCTGCACATCGGCCGGGTGTTGGGGTAGGCGATCATGATGTCCCCCATGATCTGCTCGAGCGGCATCGCCTTGTTGTAGGCGGCGAGCGGGTTGAGCACCGAGTGGGCGTGGTTCTTCTCGGAGATCCGCGCGAACAGCTCGAAGGAGACGCCGCCGTACTTGTGGCCGTACTCCATGCCGACCTGCGCGAAGGTGCCGGGCATGCCTGCTGTCCCGACCCGCCCGTCCAGCGGCATGATCGCGCCGTCGGTGCCCCGTGGCGTCCAGGTGTCCTTGTCGTAGCGGGAGGCGCCGCCACCGAGAAGGCCCGCCCCGCTGAGCTTCTCGACGCCGACGGCCAGCCCCATGTCGGCCTCACCCGCCTTGATCGCCATGATGACCGTCCGCAACGCCGTCGCGCCGGTGGCGCAGGCGTTGGCGACGTTGAAGACCGGGATGCCGGTCTGGCCGATCTGCTTCTGCACCTGCTGGCCGATGCCGAGCGCACCGCCCATCAGGTTGCCTGCGGCGAGCACGCCGATGTCCTTCATCGTGACGCCGGCGTCCTTGAGCGCGCCGAGGGCAGCCTCGGCGGCGAGCTCGTCGGTCTCGACGTCGGGGCGCTTGCCGAACTTCGTCATCGTGATCCCGAGGATCCAGACGTCACCGCTGCTCATCGCTCAGTCTCCGATCGGGGTGAAGCCGAAGCCGATGGCCTCGGTGCCGTGGGTGTCCTGGCCGAGCCCGAAGGTCGTGAGCCGGACCTGCTGCCCGAGGTGGACGTGGTCGGGGGTCGGCTCGACGCCGACGATGTTGGCCTGGACCTTAGTGCCGCCGAGGTCCACGGTCGCGGCGACGTAGGGCGTCGGGACGCCCGGCATCGCGAACGCGACGATCGTGAAGGCGACGACCTCGCCCTCCGTCGGGAGAGTCGCCTGCGTGAACGCCTCGTTGAAGCAGCCAGCGCAGGCGGCCCGCCGGCCGAAGAACCGAGCGCCGCACGCCGTGCACTCGTTGGCCACCAGGTGCGGCTCGGGCTCGAGCGCGAGCGCGCTGACGACAGGGATCACAGGACGGCCTCTCGAAGGATGTAGTGCGCATGAAACCATGCCTGATGTGACTGATCCGATCCGCAATCCGATCCAGTACGAGCTCCGCGACCGCACGGCCTGGGTGACCCTGTCCCAGCCCGACCGCGGCAACCCGATCGACATGGCGCTGGCCGTCGCCCTGTGCGACGTCGTGGAGCGCGCTCGTCGCGACGACGTGCACGTCCTGGTGCTCCAGGCCGAGGGCAAGGCGTTCTCCGTCGGCGGCGACATCGCCGCCATGGGTGCCGCCGACGAGCCTGGCCCGTTCATCCGGGCGCTCGCCGACACCCTGCACCAGGGCATCGCCGGGCTGCTCGCCCTCGACGCGATCGTGGTCTCGGTCGTGCGCGGTACGGCCGCGGGCGCGGGCTTCCCCCTCGCGGCGGCGGCCGACGTCGTGCTGGCTTCCTCCGACGCGCGCTTCACCCTTGCCTACACCAAGATCGGCCTCTCCCCCGACGGCGGCTCGTCGCTGCTCACCACGACCCTCGGACTGCACCGGGCCCTGCAGTACGCCCTGCTCAACCCGCTGCTCTCCGCCGCGGACCTGCAGGCCGCCGGCGTCATCGCCCAGGTGCACCCGGCGGAGGACCTCGACGCTGCCGTCGAGAAGGTCGTGACGACCCTGCGGTCCGGCTCCCGCGCAGCGCAGGTCTCTGCGAAGCGGCTGCTGCGTGACAAGGTCGCGCCGGACCCGATCGTCGACATGGACAGGGAGACGGACGGCATCTCGACCGCCGCCGCTTCGCCCGACGGCCGGGAGGGCGTCCGCGCCTTCCTCGACAAGCGGCCGCCGCAGTTCCCGTCCTCCCAGTGACGGCCTACGCGCCGAGCCCGGTCGACTGGGTGCGCGACGACGTGGAGCACTACGAGCGCACCGGCACCGCGGCAGACGGCCGCTCCGTGGTCGTGCTGACCACGACGGGAGCCCGGACGGGGCTGACGCGCAAGACGCCGCTGATGCGCGTCGAGTCGCTCGGCGTCTACGCCGTGGTCGCGTCGCAGGGTGGGGCGCCGAACCATCCGCACTGGTACGCGAACGTGCTGGCCGACCCGCGGGTCCTGCTCCAGGACGGCATGACCCGCTCTCCCTACCTGGCGCGGGAGGTCACCGGTGCGGAACGGACCCGCTGGTGGAGCACCGCGTGCGTCGCCTTCCCCTCCTACGCCGACTACCAGAGCAGGACGAGCCGGCGCATCCCCGTCATCGTGCTGGACCCGATGCTCTGATATTGCTTGTCGGGTCTGCCAAGGACAGCCGGGGGTGAGATGGGGTTCCTCAAGCAAGACGCGCCAGTCATCGACTTCGACGAGTGGGTGAGGGGCTCGCGCTCCGAGAAGATCAAGCCGATGGCCCGGCACTGGGCCGAGGTCGGGTTCGGCACGCCCGTCGTCCTGCACCTGTTCTACGTCGTGAAGATCCTCGGCTACGTCCTCGTGGCGTGGCTGCTCGCGCTCTCGACCTCCGGCATCGACGGCTTCACGCACGTCAAGGACTGGTACGCCGCGCCGGTCGTGTTCGAGAAGCTCGTGCTCTGGACGATGCTGTTCGAGGTCGTCGGTCTGGGCTGCGGCTTCGGGCCGCTCAACAACCGGTTCTTCCCGCCGATGGGCTCGGTCCTCTACTGGCTGCGGCCGGGGACGATCAGGCTGCCCCCGTGGCCGAACCGCATCCCGCTGACCCGCGGCGACAGCCGTACTCCCCTCGACGCTGCGCTGTACGGGGCGCTGCTGCTGGCCCTCGTGGTGTCGGTGCTCTCCGACATGGCGGCGAACGGGCTGCTGCCTGCATGGGAGCTCTGGACGGTCGTGGGCCTGCTCGCCGTCTGTGGCCTGCGCGACAAGGTGATCTTCCTCGCCGCCCGCGGCGAGGTCTACGGCTCGTTCGCGGTCGCGTTCCTGTTCGCGCAGGCGGACGTCGTCGACGTCGTCGTGGCGTGCAAGCTGGTGTGCGTCGCGATCTGGATGGGCGCTGCGACCTCCAAGCTGACCAAGCACTTCCCGTTCGTCATCTCGACGATGATGAGCAACAACCCGGTACTGCGACCCAAGTGGATCAAGCGGCGCTTCTTCGAGGGGTTCCCGGAGGACCTGCGGCCCGGCCGCCCCTCACGCGTGCTCGCGCACGCCTCGACCGCGGTCGA
>JAODNF010000099.1 GCA_025464915.1 Frankiales bacterium
TCTGGGGCGGCAGCGCCGCGATCCCGGTGGTCGCCAACACCTCCAACTTCGGGGTCTTCGGCCGCTACTTCTCCGGCTCGACGTGCGCGGCCCTGAACGTCGGTGCTCTGATGGGCTTCTGCCCGACGACCAGCGGCGCGTCTCAGCAGGGATCAACGGTCCACCCGGACCAGCACGCCGCGATGTACATCCCCTCCGGCACGCGCGCCACGCTCATCGTCGGCAACGACGGCGGCGCGTTCTCGCAGCCGCAGCAGAACGAGGGCGCCACCCCGTTCGACAACGACCACTGGGCCAAGGGCGTCAACCACGGCCTGCACACGCTGCTGCCCTACGACGCCGAGATGAGCTCGGACGGCACCGTCTACGGCGGGCTGCAGGACAACGGCGAGCTCAAGATCACGCCTGAGGGCAAGCAGTACATGACGATGGGCGGCGACGGCTTCTACTCGGCCGTCGACCCCGACAACTCCAAGATCGCCTACGAGGAGTACGTCGGCGGTGACATCAACGTGACGACCGACGGCGGGCAGAACTGGAGCGACATCCAGCCCTGCTACTCCGACGCCCAGTTCTCGGCGCCGTTCATGATGGACCCCGCGAACGCCAAGCACCTGATCGCGGGCGGCAGCCAGATCGCCGAGACGACGTTCGGTGCCGCCACCACGACGGCCGCCATCATCAACGAGACGTCCACCGATGGCGCGCTCGAGTGCAACCAGCTCAGCCCGATCACCAGCTCCTCGACGGACTGGAAGCTCGTCTACGACCTCGGCGCGACGAACGGCTTCACCAACACCGCCAGCGCCGTCGACGTCCAGGGCGACAACGTCTACGCCGGCTTCTGCGGGTCGTGCGACATCGTCACCGAGGGCCTGCCGTTCCACTCGGGTCTCGCGACGAACGTCGGCGGCTCCAAGGACCCCAAGGCGATGACCAGCAACGGCTGGCACAAGGCCGCGGCCATCGGCCTGCCGCAGCGCATCATCAACGGCGTCACGATGGACCCGAAGAACCCGAAGACGGTCTACGTCACCCTCGGCGGGTACGGCCGGCGCTGGATCCCGCCGGGCTCCCTCGGTGACAGCACCGCCAAGGTCGGCGAGGGCCACGTGTTCGTCAGCCACGACGCGGGCCAGCACTTCACCGACATCTCCGGCAACCTGCCGGACCTGGCGGCGAACTACACGGTGCTGCACGACGGTGACCTGATCGTCGCGAACGACCTCGGCGTCTACTCGCTGGCGAACGTCGCGAAGGTGAAGAGCAGCAGGCAGGCCAGCTACTACGTCGTGGGCAAGGGGCTGCCCAAGGTGCCGGTCGTGCACCTGCAGCTCACGCCGCGCAACCGCAACGAGCTGCTCGCCGCCTCCTACGGTCGTGGCGCCTACGTCATCAAGCTGGCCGCGGGCAGCGTCCCCGGCGGCTCGACCAGCGGCGTTCTCCCCGCGCGCGGCGGCGGCAAGAAGGCCAGCGGTGGGCACCTCGCGGCGACCGGCCTCCCGGTCGGTCTGGCCGTGGTGGCCCTGCTGCTGCTCGGTGCCGGCGTCGCCGTCAGGCGTCGGCTGGGCTGAGGGCGTCCAGGGGGACCAGCCGCACCACCACGGCGCGGTCGGCGGCACGCACCTCGTCGCCGTCCTGGAGCTGCCGCCCCCGTCGTACCTCCTGCTCGCCGTTCACCTCGACGCTGCCGGTCGCCAGCAGCGTCTTGGCCTCCGAGCCGGTCTCGACCATCTCGGCGAGCTTGAGCAGCTGGCCGAGCCGGATCGCGCTGTCGTGGACGACGACCTCGTGCACCGGCGCCTCCAGCTCGGCCCGCAGCTGCACGCGGTCCTCGGCGGAGCGTCCGGTGGGCTCGAAGCCCAGGGCCTCGTAGAACGCCGGCGTCTCGGTCCAGACCGTCAGCTCGCGGTAGCCGAGGCCCCAGGCCTCGTCCGCCAGCTCCTCGACGACGCCGGCACCGACGCCCTGGCGCTGGTGGTCGGGGTGCACGAACACCATGCTCAGGTGCAGCAGCCCCTCGACGGGGTCGCCCGCACCGTCGTCGGCGCGGCCCGGCTCGCCGAGGGCGAACCCGCGCAGCTCGTCGTCGACGGCGAGCACGCCCTCGTCGAGCTTTTCCCGGACCCGGGCCAGCCGGGCCGCGGACGGTCTCTTCCCTCGCGCGGCCTGGGCAGCGCGGTAGATCTCGAGCAGCGGGTCGTCCTCCACGCGCACCACCGTAGGCGGCTGCCCACTCGACCTCAGCCGAGGTGCTCGAGCAGCAGGGCGCTGAGGCGGTCGGCGGCTTCCTCGGGGATCCAGTGGCTGACGCCCTCGAGGACCTCGAAGCGGTAGGGCCCGGTCACCCAGTGCGCCGTCTCGAGGGCGGCCGTCCGCCCGAGGGCGAGGTCGCCGTCGGACCAGACGTAGAGGGTCGGTACGGCGACGGCAGGCGTGTCCTGCACGTCCTCCCGTCGCTGGCCGGCGTACCAGCGCAACCAGGCGGCCAGCGCCCCCGGTTCCTGGGCCCTCGCGATGACGTGCTCGACGTCGACCGAGGGCAGCCCGCCGAAGACGGCGCGCAGTGCTGCGGCGTCGTCCGCCAGGAGGACCTGGTCGTAGCCGGGCTGGGCGAAGTCGCGCATGTAGGCCGACTTCTGCCGCTGCTCGTCGTCGGTGTGCAGCGCAGCCCGGAAGGCTGCCGGGTGGGGGACGGACAGGATCGTGAGGGTCTCGACGCGCTCCGCGTGCCGGGCGCCGAGCTGCCAGGCGACGCCGGCGCCCCAGTCGTGCCCGACCACGTGCGCCTTCGCGATTCCGAGGGCGTCGAGGACCCCGAGGGCGTCCGCGACCAGCTCAGGCACCCGGTAGGACTCGACGTCGAGCGGCCGGGCGCCGGGGGAGTAGCCGCGCTGGTCCGGCGCGACGGTGCGGAATCCGGAGAGCTCGACGTGGCGCCAGCAGTGGGAGGTCTGCGGGAAGCCGTGCAGCAGCAGCACCGGTGGCCCGTCCTGCGGCCCATCCACCTCGACGTCGAACACCAGCCCCCGCGCCTCGACCTGCATGAGGCGACCCTCTCAGGTCTTAGCGTGGAGGTCATGACCGACCTGCGTGCTGATCTCGCCGCCGTCCACGAGCGGAGCCGCGCCGACCTGGAGGCGCTGGCCCGGATCCCCTCGATCTCCTCGGAGCCCGAGCACGCCGCTGACGTCGTGCGGGCGCTGGAGGCGGTGCGCGCACACGCGGTCGACGCTGGTGCGGCCGGCGCCTCGATCGTCGACGGTGGCGGGCATCCCGCGCTGATCGCGCACTGGCCGGCGCCGGCGGGCAGGCCCACCGTCCTGCTCTACGCGCACGCCGACGTGCAGCCGACCGGCCCCGAGCAGGAGTGGACCAGCCCGCCCTTCGAGCCGACGGAGCGGGACGGCCGGTTGTACGGCCGCGGCGCCGCGGACGACAAGGCCGGCGTGATGATGCACCTGGCGGTGCTCCGGGCCTTCCAGGGCAGGCCGCCCGTCGGCGTCGTGCTTTTCATCGAGGGTGAGGAGGAGATCGGCTCGCCGACCCTGACCCGGCTGCTCGCAGGGCACAAGGACGCACTCCGGTCCGACGTGATCGTGATCGCCGACTCGGCCAACGCCGCTGTCGACGTACCCGCTTTCACGACCAGCCTGCGCGGGCTCGTCGACCTCTACGTCGACGTGAAGCTGCTCGACCGTCCCGTGCACTCCGGGATGTTCGGAGGGCCGGTCACCGACGCGCTGACCATCCTGTGCCGGCTGCTCGCAACGCTGCACGACGAAGACGGCAACGTCGCGGTCGAGGGCGTGCGCGTCGGGAGCAGCAGCGCCCCGGACATGCCGGAGGCCGTCTATCGCGCCGACACGACGCTGGTGCCGTCGGCGCAGCTCGTCGGCTGCGGCTCGATCGTCGAGCGGCTCTGGGACAAGCCTGCCGTGTCGGTGCTCGGCCTCGACGCCCCCTCGACGGCGCAGGCCTCGAACGTGCTGCTGCCGAGGGCGCGCGCCAAGGTCAGCCTGCGGATCGCTCCCGGCGACGAGGCGCAGTCCGCGCTGAAGGCGCTGACCAGGCACCTGGAGTCGAAGGTCGAGTGGGGCGCCGAGGTGACCGTCACCCCGGGCAGTGCCGGCGACGCGTTCAGCCTGGCGACCACCGGCAGCGTCTACGACCTGGCCCGCCGCACGTTCTCCGAGGCCTACGGCAACCAGGCCGTGGAGTCCGGGATCGGCGGCTCGATCCCCTTCATCGCGGAGTTCGCCAGGACCTACCCCGGTGCGACGGTCCTCGTGACCGGCGTCGGTGACCCGGCGTCCCGGTGGCACGGCATCGACGAGAGCCTCGACCTCGCGATGTGGCAGAAGGCCTGCCTCGCGGAGGCGCTGCTGCTCGAGGGCCTGGCTCAGGGCTGAGGAACGGTCACCTCGACCAGAACGTCGACGAGGTCGCTCACCTGCAGCGTCCCCATCATCTGCGAGTAGGGCTTCACGCCCCAGCCGGTCTGCAGCACCGACGCGGTCCCGGCCACCTGGTCGCCGGTCACCGTGACGCGGACCGGGCACGGGTGGTCCTGCCCGTGCAGGGACAGCGAGCCTGCGAGCTCGAAGCCGCCGGGAGAAGCGGCGACCGACGAGGACGTCCAACGCGCCGTCGGGTGGTCCTTCACCCGCAGCGTCTTCAGCGCGCTGTCGTGCACCATCCGCTTCTCGACCGACCCGAGCGGCTTGAGCCCGCCGACGCCGTCGATCACCTGCAGGCTGGGCAGCTGCACCTCGAGCACGACAGCGGTGGGAACGCCCGACTCGAGGGTCGCGACGCACTGCCACTCGGCGAAGCCGAGCGTGAGCCGGTGGCCCATCCGGGCGGCCTTGCCCTCGACTCCGGTGCGCAGCAGCAGGTGCCCGTGACTCGGGCCGACGGTGAGGGATGATGAGGTCATGGCAAGCACGCACGATGTCACCAACCAGGCGCCGCCACTAGTCGGGCACGACCTGGCCGAGGACGCCGCACTGCTGAGCGGCCTGGAGCGGGAGGGCGCCGGCTGGTACGCCGACGACCTGCACCGGGTCGGCGTCCGCGCGGGCACGGCAGAGGCCCAGCTCTGGGGGGTGCAGGCCAACGAGAACGAGCCGGTGCTCGTGACCCACGACCGCTACGGCCACCGCATCGACGAGGTCGAGTTCCACCCGGCGTGGCACTCGCTGATGACGGTCGCCGTCTCCGAGGGCCTGGCCGCGCCCTGGAGCGGTGCGACGGGGGCGCACGTCGCGAGGGCCGCGGGCTTCTACACGTGGTCGCAGGTGGAGGGCGGCCACGGCTGCCCGATCTCGATGACCTCCGCCGTCGTGCCGGCCCTGCGCATGCAGCCCGACCTGGCTACGGCCTACGAGCCACTGCTGCAGTCGAGGACCTACGACCCAGGCCTGCGCGCCCCGTCGGGGAAGGCCGGTCTGCTGGCCGGCATGGGCATGACGGAGAAGCAGGGCGGCTCCGACGTGCGGGCCAACACGACCCGCGCCGTCCCGGACGGCGACGCCTGGCGGCTCACCGGCCACAAGTGGTTCACCTCTGCGCCGATGTGCGACCTGTTCCTCGTCCTGGCCCAGGCGCCCGGCGGGCTGTCCTGCTTCCTGGTCCCGCGAGTCCTTCCGGACGGCACCCGCAACACGTTCCGCATCCAGCGGCTCAAGGACAAGCTCGGCAACCGGTCCAACGCCAGCTCCGAGCCGGAGTTCGACAACACCGTCGCGTGGCTCGTCGGTGAGGAGGGCCGCGGCGTCCGGACCATCATCGAGATGGTGTCGATGACCCGGCTCGACTGCGTCATCGGCTCGGCGGCTCTCATGCGTGCCGGGGTCGTCCAGGCCATCCACCACGCCAAGCACCGCAGCGCCTTCGGTGGGCTGCTCGTCGACAAGCCCGCGATGCAGAACGTGCTGGCAGACCTCGCTCTGGAGTCCGAGGCCGCGACGACCCTGATGCTCCGCCTGGCCGGCGCGGTCGACCGCGAGGAGACCGCGTTCAAGCGGCTGGCCGTCGCCGTCGGGAAGTACTGGGTCACCAAGCGCTGTCCGGTCTTCGCCGGCGAGGCGCTGGAGTGCTTGGGCGGCAACGGCTACGTCGAGGAGTCGGGCATGCCGCGGCTCTACCGCGAGGCGCCGCTCAACTCGGTCTGGGAGGGCAGCGGCAACGTCAACGCCCTCGACGTCCTGCGCGCGATGGCCCGCGAGCCGGAGTCGGTCGAGGCCTTCTTCGCGGAGATCGAGCTCGCTGACGACGCCCGCATCACCGCTGCTGTCAGTGACCTCGCCAAGGACCTCGGCGAGGCCGACGAGGTCAGCGCCCGCCGGCTCGTCGAGAAGCTGGCGATGACGCTGCAGGCCTCCCTGCTCGTCCGGCACGCCCCCTCCGCCGTCTCGGACGCCTACGTCGCGTCCCGCATCCAGGGCGACTGGGGGAGCGCCTTCGGCACCCTGCCCCGCGGCACCGGCTTCACCGAGATCATCGAGCGCGCAGCACCACGACTTCCCTGATCCCACCGTCGCCGGCGGCCGGTGTTCGTCGAGCAGCTGAGCGTGGAGCTGGCCCCGAGCGGGTCGGAGCGCGAAGGTGGGAGCAGGGAAGTGGGGACGCGTGCGACCCCCCACCCGCGGCCCGTCGCTAGCGGTTCACCACGCGCATGTCCGCGTAGCGGTCCCCCACGACGGCGTGGGCGAGCTCTTCCAGCCGGAGGAGCTCGTCGGCCGTCAGGGACAGGTCGGTGGCGGCCGCGTTCTGCTCGAGGAAGGCCCGGCGCTTCGTCCCCGGGATTGGCACGACGTCGTCTCCCTTGGCCATCACCCACGCGAGCGCGACCTGCCCGGGTGTGACGCCCTTCCCGGTCGCTAGCTCCTCGACCCGCTCGACGAGCGCCAGGTTCGCGTCGAGGGCGGCCTGCGCGAAGCGGGGAGAGGTACGACGGAAGTCGTCCTCACCGAGGTCCGCGAGGCTCGCGATCGCCCCGGTCAGGAACCCGCGGCCGAGTGGCGAGTAGGCAACGAGCCCGACTCCCAGCTCCCGCATGGTGGGCAGGACGTCCCGCTCGATGTCGCGGCTGAACAGGCTGTACTCGCTCTGCACGGCTGCGATCGGGTGCACGGCGACGGCCCTTCGGAGGGACTCGGCGGAGCACTCCGAGAGCCCGAGGTGCCGGACCTTGCCGGCCGTGACGAGCTCGGCCATCGCGCCGACGGTCTCCTCGATCGGCACGGCCTGGTCGACGCGGTGCTGGTAGTAGAGGTCGATGCTGTCGACGCCGAGGCGCTGGAGCGACGCGTCGCAGCAGCTGCGGACGTAGTCCGCGTCCCCGCGGATGCCCAGGCGCTCACCGGTCGCTGTGCGCACGATCCCGAACTTCGTGGCGAGCGTGACCTCGTCCCGGCGGCCCTTGATCGCCTGGCCGACGAGCACCTCGTTCGTCAAGGGACCGTAGATGTCCGCGGTGTCGAGGAAGGTCACGCCGAGGTCGAGGGCGCGGTGGATGGTCGCGACCGACTCCCCTTCGTCGGCGTCGCCGTAGAACTCGCTCATCCCCATGCAGCCGAGGCCCTGGGCCGAGACGACGAGACCGTCACCGAGTGCGCGTGTGTCCATGTCCGCAACGTACGTCAGGATGGCCGCATGACTGATCGGGTGGAGCCGCCGTACGTCGCTGGGGAGCGGGACATGCTGGTGTCCTGGCTCGTCTACCACCGCGACACCCTCCGCCTGAAGTGCGAGGGCCTCAGCGACGATCAGCTCAGGCAGCGGTCCGTGCCTCCGTCGACCATGTCGCTGCTGGGCCTGGTCCGGCACTGCGCGGACGTCGAGCGCAACTGGTGGCGCCGGACGATGGAGGAGGAGTCCGTCGCTGGGCTGTTCTACGACGACGCGCATCCGGACGGCGAGTTCGACGACGTCGACAGCGCCTCGGTCGACGAGGCCTTCACGGCATGGGAGGCGGAGTGCTCGCACGGTGACGAGGTCATCGCCGGCCATGCGTCGCTGGACGACGTCGGGCACCGCCAGGGGGAGGAGGTCTCGCTGAGGTGGGTTCTCGTCCACCTGGTCGAGGAGTACGCCCGGCACAACGGGCACGCCGACCTGCTCCGCGAGCGGATCGACGGCGCCACCGGCGAGTAGCCAGCCTGAGGGCTCACTCGTACTTGGCGCCGAGCTGCCGCAGCAGGTCCACCATCAGAGCGGGGGAGTCGGGCGCGTGGTCGCCGGGCGTGTACGTCACGGACTCCAGCCGGCCCTGGTACGGCGACGAGCCGCGGCCCCAGACCACCGGTGACCCGCGGTCGGCGCCGACGTCGATGCCCTGGAACGGGGCCATCGGGAAGAGCAGCGGCAGCCCGTCGACCGCCGCGACCTGCTCGCCGTCGGCCCAGAGCGTCGCCGACCAGGTCCCACCGCCGGGAGCCACGAACCGCGCCTCCACCACAGCGGGGGACCCGATCGTGCCTGAGCACGACCGGAGCCGGCCGCGCCCGTCGTTGTGGGTCAGCACCAGCTGGTCGCCGTCGATCGTCAGGCAGTAGCCGCCGCCCTGGTCCCCGTGCGCGGCGAGGACACCCTGGCCGAGGGAGGCGAGCCGCACGGTCACCGTGAACGAGCGGTTGGCCACCAGCTGCTGGCAGCGCCACCGCTCGAGGGTCGGCGTCCCGGGCAGGATCGTCACCGTCTCGGAGAACACGTCGGACCGCTCGGGCCGGATCATGAACTTCAGGCCGGTGCCCTCGTCGAGCGGGTAGACCTGGTTGTCCCGGGCGGCCTGCTCCCAGGCGTCGGCCAGCTCGCGCACCTTCTCCGGGTGCTGGGCCGCGACGTTCGTCGTCTCAGTGGGGTCGTTCGCGAGGTCGTAGAGCTCCCACTCCGCGTCGCTGAAGGCCGTGAAGGGCAGGTGCAGGGTGACCAGCTCCCACCCGTCCCGGTAGAAGCCGCGATGGCCGACCATCTCGTAGTGCTGCTCGCGGTGCGCCGACGGCCCGTCCGCGATGGAGGCCGCGAACGACGCACCCGCCATGGCCTTGAGCGGCTTGCCCTGCCGCTTCGTCGGGGCCGGGACGTCGAGCAGCTCGAGCAGCGTCGGCAGGACGTCGGTGACGTGCGCGAACTGGCGGCGGAAGCCGTCGGCCGGCACGCCGGGGCCGGCGAGCAGCATCGGGACGCTGTGGCCGCCCTGATGCGTGTTGATCTTGTAGAGACGGAAGGGCGTGCCGGAGGCCATCGCCCAGCCGCGCGGGTAGTGCGGCGTCGTCTGCGGCCCTCCGATGAGGTCGATCCGCGCGAGGTCGGCGTCGAGGTCGGTCGCACCCAGCAGGTGCTGGTAGTAGGCCGTCGTGCCCTCCACCTCACCCTCGCGGGAGGCGCCGTTGTCGCTGGTGAACAGCACGAGCGTGTTCTCCAGCTCGCCCATCGCGGCCAGCGCAGCCATCAGCCGGCCGAACTGCTGGTCGATGCTGTCCACCATCCCGGCGTAGACGGCCATGTACTTCGCGAACAGCTCCTGCTGCTCGGCCGGCAGGCCGTCCCACGGCAGCACGTCGTTGCCCGGCTCGCTGTTGCGCGGCGGCAGCACCGTCTCCTCCGGCATCACGCCGAGGGCCTTCTGCCGAGCGAACCGCTCGTCCCTCAGGGCGTCCCAGCCGCTCGCGTAGCGCCCGTCGTACTTCGCGATGTCCGCCGCCTTCGCATGCAGCGGCGCGTGCACCGCGCCGTGCGCGAAGTAGAGGAAGAACGGCTTGGACGGATCGCTCGCCTTGACCGACTGCACCATCTGGATCGCCCGGTCCGTCAGGGCGTCGGTCAGGTAGAAGTCGTCCGGGTACTCGTCGACGACGACGGGCGAGTTGTCCTCGAGCAGCCGGTGCGGCTGGTGCAGGTTCGTGAACCCGTCGAGGAAGCCGTAGAAGCGCTCGAAGCCGCGCTGGCAGGGCCACGAGTGCCGCGGGCCGGCGTCGCTGCAGTCGCTGTCCTTCGCGAGGTGCCACTTGCCGACCATCAGCGTCGCGTAGCCGCTGTCCCTGAGGACCTCGGCGGCGGTGGCGACGTTGTCCGACAGCTCCATCGCGTAGCCCGGGAAGCCGGGGTCGGAGTGCGCGACGTGCCCCACGCCGACGGCGTGCGGGTTGATGCCGGTCAGCAGCGCGGCGCGGGTCGGGGAGCACATCGGCGTCACGTGGAACTTCGTGTACTGCAGCCCCCGGGCCGCCAGCGCGTCGAGGTGCGGGGTGTCGATCTCCGACCCGTAGCAGCCGAGGTCGGCGAAGGCGAGGTCGTCGCACAGCACGACCACGACGTTGGGCTTCCCCTTCGCCGAGGGGCGCGGTGGCCACCACGACTCCGACCCGGCGACGGTGCGTCCGACCTTGCCCTGGAACCCCTCGTACGGCTGAGTCACCGCCGCAACGTACCTAGAACACGTTCCAGTGCACCAGATCCCGTGCGTGCCCGTGGCGCAGAGGCACTAGCGTCAGCAGGGTGCCGACTGCCACCATCCGCAACCTGTCGTACGCCATCGAGCGGGGGAAGCTGAAGAACGGCCTGCGGGTCGTCGTCCTCCCCGACCGCACCAGCCCGGTCGTGGCCGTGGCCGTCTACTACGACGTGGGCATGCGGTCCGAGCCCGAGGGCCGCACCGGGTTCGCGCACCTCTTCGAGCACCTGATGTTCCAGGGATCGGCGAACCTGAAGAAGACCGACCACTTCACCTACGTGCAGGGCGCCGGTGGCGTCCTCAACGGCTCGACGCACGTCGACTACACCAACTACTACGAGGTTCTCCCCAGCACGGCGACGGAGCTCGCGCTGTTCCTGGAGGCCGACCGGATGCGGTCGGTGGCGCTGACGCAGGAGAACCTGCTCAACCAGGTCGCGGTCGTGCAGAACGAGATCCGCGTCAACGTGCACAACCGGCCGTACGGCGGCTTCCCCTGGCTGCAGATCCCCCCGGTGCTGTTCGAGACCTTCGCCAACACGCACGACGGCTACGGGTCGTTCGTCGACCTCGAGGCGGCCACGCTGACCGATGCGCAGTCGTTCTTCGTCCGCTACTACGCGCCGGCGAACGCCGTCCTCGCCGTCGCCGGTGACGTCGACCCGGCGCAGGTCATGACGTGGGTCGAGGAGCAGTTCGGCGACATCCCGACGCGCAAGGTCGCGCCGCCGCCCCCCTTCGCCGAGCCGCCGCTCACGGCCGAGCGCCGCAGCGTCGTGCACGACGCGCTGGCTCCCGCCCCTGCGGTCGCGATGGCCTGGCGCACGCCCGATCCCAAGGACCTGAGGACCTACCTGCCGTACGTCGTGCTGG